>NZ_JAGFIP010000015.1:0-140181 GCF_017582705.1 Paenibacillus sp. F411 | reverse complement strand
TGGTGGACCTGGATCTCAAGGAAAGCGTGCTGGGCGACCGTCTGCATGTGGGTGTGCTGGAGCATGAGCATGAGGTGAAGGGCAGTCACCGTGAAGGAGTTCAGGGCGACGATGCTGATCCCGAGGTGAGCGAAAGTCAGAAGCGGGAGAAGCGTGCCCTGGTGGACCTGGATCTCAAGGATAGCGTGCTAGGCGACCGTCTGCATGTGGGTGTGCTGGAGCATGAGCATGAGGTGAAGGGCAGCCAGAGTGAAGGAGTTCAGGGCGACGCAAAAACAAGTGAGCGAGCGCTGCTCGATCTTGATCTGCTTGATGGCATTATAGGTGACACAGAGCTGTCTGTTTTGGAAACAGTCGCAAGCCGTAACGATGACGGTACACGTTATACGGAACGCTCGGGAGTTAGAGTGAATCTGTCGCCAGTCTTCCTGCCCTTGGATTTGAACCTTGGCGTTCTTACAAGCTCCAGCCAGACCATCCCAGGACAAGATGACAACGCTGGCGGAGACAACACTGGTGGAGACAACGCCGGAGGAGACAACACCGGAGGAGACAACGCCGGAGGAGACAACACTGGCGGTGACAACACCGGAGGAGACAACGCTGGCGGAGACAACACCGGAGGAGACAACGCCGGAGGAGACAACAATGGCGGAGACAACGCTGGCGGAGACAACACCGGAGGAGACAACGCCGGAGGAGACAACGCTGGTGGAGACAACGCCGGAGGAGACAACACTGGCGGAGACAACACCGGAGGTGATAACGCTGGCGGAGACAACACTGGCGGAGACAACGCTGGAGGCGACAACACCGGAAGTGACAACACCGGAGGAGACAACACTGGCGGAGACAATACCGGAGGAGACAACGCTGGCGGAGAGGGCTCAGATGGCTTTGCGGCTGGTAATACAGACGCATCCGAAGATAGTTCCACAGGAGAAAGCGATAGCGGTAATGCCGATCCTGGCGCTGTTGAAGGCGGTAGTGGAGAGCAAGCCGGAGCGACAGACAGCTTAAACAGCTCCCGTCCGAGGACTGGTGAGGTGTCGCTTGCAGAAGGCAGCGGAAGCGCAGCTGGCAGCTTAGGATACAGCTATAGTGGTGAGCGGGCAGAGGCATCTCTGTCTGGTAACGCTGCATTCACACCATTGCTGGCAGGTACTAACGCTTCCATTCAAGAAGGGAGCTTCCCGAGAACAGGAGGACTTCTCGACAGCAGCTGGCTGGTAGTAGCAGCCTTGGCGCTGCTGCTCCTGGGAGCGGGCCTGATCGCATATCCGACCCTCCGGGGGAAGCTGTAATGCGCTCCCGGCGGCGATTTATAACAGCAGGTATTTTTACAATGCTCGCAGGCCTTGTCACCTTGGTGCAGGTGCTGCACACCACTTCGGAAACCGACCGGATTCAAAAGGATTTGAAGGCAGCGGTATACCATGAACAGGTGTATGAAAATCCGCAAGCCAGCCAGTCTCATCCACGTGCAGTATCGGAAAAACCCGGTATCGCACGCACACAGAGTGCATCGGTCGCAGCGCCGAAGGAGATCCAAGGTGTAGCAACAGCAGCGGAGGGTGTTTTGAAATATCCATCGATCGGGGTGGATGCTGCTGTGGTATCCGGCGTGTCGGAGGAGGAGCTGAATCATGCGCTTGGCATCATGGGAGAGGATGTGCCGGGGACAGATGGAAGTCATGCTGTAATTGCTGGACATCGTTCCGGTATTACGGGAAAGTTTTTCAACACACTCCATCAGGCCCGGGAAGGGGATGTATTCAGCTATCATACGAGCGAGGGGGTGCTGCGCTATAAAGTGGTAAGTCTTCAGGTGGTTACACCGGATAAAATCGATGCTGTGCGCCCGGTGCCTGGGGAGAGCCGGATGACGCTGGTCACCTGCTACCCCAATTATTCCAACGCCTACAGGCTGCTGGTGACAGGTATTCAAGTGGATTAAGCTCTTTTGGCAGTCGCCATCAGTGAATAGCGGTAATCCATGAAGCACCGATTCATCCTGACTTCAAGCGGGTAACGACACTTATAAGCAATCGTGATGACGGGACGGAACAAAACAAGTAGGACCAGTAAGGATACCGGGAGGCAGTGGCGACGACCGCAGAAACCGAGGCGGCACAAATCCAAGGCAGGGAGAGGCGATGATTATGTATAACAGCAAGGTAGTGACCGGCAGAATCATTGAAATCCGTGACGATCATGTGGTGACGCTTCAAGGGGATACGGTGAGTACGTATCATTTGAAGTATTACACGATGACGAACGAAGAGCTCCTCTCTTTGCCTGAAGCGGAAGCTGCGATGGTGCAGGCCGCCGCTGCACGCTCCGAGGAGGAAGAAGTGACCGGAGTGAGGGGCTGGCTTAGCCGGGAGCGGAACCCGCTGACCTCCTGGTTGACAATATGGAAAAAAAGCGCAAATCGAGCCTGACCGCCGCATTCGTCCTAAAAGGTGCTGCGTCAAGCTCGGAGGGGCTGTTCCTCAGTCATTGAAGATGATTGAGGAACTCCCCTTTTTTAGTTTGTCCAAGGTAAAATAGCGGTGCTTGAGCGTTGTTCTTGCACGGCTATTTTTTTGTTTATTGATAATCTTTCGATTAAGGTAGGCTGTCTTTTGGTTTCTGAGGTTACTTATGGGACATCCCCTTGCGACCGTTTCATGCGCGGACGATTGAGGCGTGCCCGAGGGCGGTAGACGCTAAATGAATTCGGAATTTCGCTTTCGTTTGCTATAGCTCTGCGCTGGCGGTGCAACGAGTTCGTTTTTTCGCGTTTGTTTACTCCAGATCCGTGCTAGCGGCGCAATGAGTTCGGTTTTTCGCGTTCGTTTGCTATAGCTCTGCGCTGGCGGCGCAACGAGCGCGGTTTTTCGTATTCGTTTGTTCCGTATCCGTGCTTGCGCTGCAACGAGTTCGTTTTTTCGCGTTTGTTTACTCCAGATCCGTGCTGGTGGCGCAACGAGCGCGGTTTTTCGCATTCGTTTGCTCTATATCCGTGCTGGCGGCGCAACGAGTTCGGTTATTCGCGTTCGTTTGCTCCGTATCCGTGCTAGCGGCGCAACGAGTTCGGTTTTTCGCATTCGTTTGCTCCGTATCCGTGCAGGCGGCGCAACGAGTTCAGTTTTTCGCATTCGTTTGCTCCGTATCCGTGCAGGCGGCGCAACGAGTTCGTTTTTTCGCGTTCGTTTGCTCCAGACCCGTGCTGGCGGCGCAACGAGTTCGTTTTTTCGCGTTTGTTTACTCCAGATCCGTGCTAGCGGCGCAACGAGCGCGGTTTTTCGCATTCGTTTGCTCCAGATCCGTGCTAGCGGCGCAACGAGTTCGGTTATTCGCATTCGTTTGCTCTATATCCGTGCTGGTGGCGCAACGAGCGCGGTTTTTCGCATTCGTTTGCTCCAGATCCGTGCTGGCGGTGCAACGAGTTCGTTTTTTCGCATTCGTTTGCTCCAGATCCGTGCTAGCGGCGCAACGAGTTCGTTTTTTCGCATTCGTTTGCTCTATATCCGTGCTGGCGGCGCAGCGAGTTCGGTTTTTCGCATTCGTTTGCTCTATATCCGTGCTGGTGGCGCAACGAGTTCGGTTTTTCGCATTCGTTTGCTCTATATCCGTGCTGGTGGCGCAACGAGCGCGGTTTTTCGTATTCGTTTGCTCCGTATCCGTGCAGGCGGCGCAACGAGCGCGGTTTTTCGCATTCGTTTGCTCCAGATCCGTGCTGGCGCTGCAACGAGTTCGTTTTTTCGCATTCGTTTGCTCCAGATCCGTGCTAGCGGTGCAACGAGTTCGGATTTTCGTATTCGTTTACTCCAGATCCGTGCTAGCGGCGCAACGAGTTCGTTTTTTCGCATTCGTTTGCTCTATATCCGTGCTGGCGGCGCAACGAGTTCGGTTATTCGCGTTCGTTTACTCCAGACCCGTGCTGGCGGCGCGACGAGCGCGTTTTTTTTGTATTCGTTTACTCCGTATCCGTGCTGGTGCTGTAACGAGTTCGGTTATTCGCGTTCGTTTGCTATAGCTCTGCGCTGGTGGCGCAACGAGTTCGGTTATTCGCGTTTGTTTACTCCAGATCCGTGCTAGCGGCGCAACGAGTTCGTTTTTTCGCGTTCGTTTACTCCAGATCCGTGCAGGCGGCGCAACGAGTTCGGTTTTTCGCATTCGTTTGCTCTATATCCGTGCGGGCGCTGCAACGAGCGTGGTTTTTCACGTTCATGGACCGCGATTGGGGCGCGCTTGGTGCGAAATCGTGCAACGAGGGATGAAGCATTTATGATACAATCTAACATGTTATTTAAGTATGATCTTACAGCGTAAAACGACAGATCACGCGCGGGAGGGTTCATGAACTCGTTTTTAACGACATTTCTGGTAAATACGGCGGTGCTGCTTACGGCAGCGTATCTGGCTAATCTGTTTTATAAGTATGTGCTCAGCCGTACCTCAACCTTTACGATGTATTTCGTTTCCATCCTGCTGCTTATTTTGGGAGGCTGGGCCTGCTCCTTTTTCGGGTATCGCGTCAGCGAGGACATCATCTTTGATCTGCGCTTTGTGCCTTTGATTATCGCGGTGTTCGGTTACCCCCGGGCTTTTCCGCTGGTCATCATTGGGACGGGGATCGGGCTGCTGCGGTTTACCTTTGGTGTGAATGAAGCCGCCGTGGCGGGTTTCGTTAATTTGACGCTGCTCGGTATATTAAGCGCTTGTCTGAATGTCTGGTTCCGGCGAAGCCACCGTTCGCTCTACGTGAAAGGCTTTATGGTGGTGGCTGCCGTCAATGTGATGAATACGATCAATATAGCCGTGATTGGCGTGCTTCCGGTAGAGGAATTTCTGCGCCTGGTCGCCGTCAGAACGTTCCCGCTGGGGCTGGTGCTGAGCGCGGGCTGTGCGCTGCTATTTCATGAGTTTTATCAGGAGCTGAGCCGAATGAGACAGCTCCGAATCGTCAATGCCGAGCTATCCCGTCAAAAAGACGCGCTGGAGCGCGCACAGCTTATCCTGGAGGAGCGCGCCAAGGAGCTGGCGCTGGCGTCCCAATACAAAAGCGAGTTTGTTGCGAATATGTCGCATGAGCTGCGTACTCCGCTGAACAGCATCATCAACCTGGCCCAGCTGATTCACGAAGGCGATGAAGGCAAGCTGCCGGAGGGAACGATGGAATATGCACGGCTGATTCACGTATCAGGCTACGATCTGTTAAATCTCGTGAACGACGTGCTGGATTTATCCAAAGTAGAGGCAGGACATCTGGATATTACGATGGAGGATATCAACATCCGGGAAATGATATACATGCTTCATATGTCCTTTGAGGTAACGGCTGCGAAGCAGGGCCTTGTCTTTGAGCTGGAGCTGGGGGAGGACGTTCCGGAACGCTTTATCTCTGATCCGCAGAGGGTGAATCAGATTGTACGCAACCTGCTCTCCAATGCTTTTAAATTTACGTCGGAGGGCAGTGTAAGGCTGACGGTGAGATCTGAACGAGATGGGGAGTCTGACATCGAGTGGCTGGTCGTTTCTGTTACGGATACCGGTATTGGAATTCCAAAAAATCAGCAGGCCTTGATCTTTGAAGCGTTTGAGCAGGGCGACACCTCCATTACGCGGAAATATGGGGGCACCGGGCTCGGGCTGTCGATCAGCCGGGATCTGGCACGTCTGCTGAACGGCTTTATTGAGGTAGTCAGCAGCCCGGCAGAGGGGAGTACCTTTTCGCTGTATCTGCCGCTTCGCAATCCTGAAAAAACACTTTGAAAATTTTTCATTCCTTCTTATTGACAGCGGCGGATCCGGGTGTAGAATGGGGTCAAAGAGAATTGGGTCAGCCATTTGAAGACATCGAAGGAGTGTATCCCCATCAAGGCCGTAAGAGTTGCATACAGACCTCAGCGTCTTACCTCGCGTCACCGCAAGCACCTGCTCATTGCCAACTGGGAGGGTGTGCCTGCCGTAACGTACCAGACGCTGCTGGGAGGTCCGTTCCTGACGGGCTATCTGCTTTACCTGGGAGCGGAGTCTGGCATGATCGGCTTCGTCCTCGCCGTGACGACTTTTTTCAACATTATTCAGATTCTGACGGCTTATCTCGTTCAGCGCCTGCAGTACCGCAAGAAGGCGATGATCATCTCGACGGCTCTGAACCGTATTTTGTGGGGAACGACGGGACTAATCCCGTTTGTGTTTGACCGAGAGTGGTGGATCCCGGTGTTTCTCGTGCTCTATTCTGCTGCGTTTATCGCCGGGACGGTCTCGGGCATGCTATGGACCTCGGTGATCAGTGACATGGTGCCTGCCAAGGTTCGAGGCCGGTATTTCGGCATTCGCAACACGATGCTGAACGCCCTGGGTGCAGTGGTGCTGTTCGCAGGCGGCCTGATTCTGGACTGGTATCCGGGCGGCAAGGGCTTTCTGATTCTATTCGCGATTGCCTGGGTGGCAATGGCGGCGAATCTTCCGCTGTTCTTTCTGTATCCGGATCCGCCGTTTGAGCGCTCGAAGGAAACCCGGTTCTGGCCGATGGTGCGCAAGCCGCTGTCAGATCAGCCCTTTATAAAATCAACACTGTTTCTCGGCGGTTGGCTGTTTCTGCAGACGCTGGTGGTGCCGCTGTATTCCTATGCCATGCTGGATGTGCTGGAGATCAGCTACTCCGTCGTGTCCATGATGACGGTATCCCAGACCGCGGTGATGATGATTGGCTTCTACGTTTGGGGCAATTTGAATGCTCGATTCTCCAACCGAACGCTGCTCTTCTGGACGCTGCCGCTGATCGCGGCCTCCTCAATGGCATGGGGTCTGCTCTCCGTGCTGCCGGTCATTCCGGTGCTGCTGGTGTCGCATATGCTGCTGGGCGCAGGCGTCGGCGGCTTCAACCAGCTGGCCTTTAATTTTATGATTGGGGATACGCCAAAAGGGGATCGCCCCATGTTCATTGCCATGTATTCCGCCATTACCGGCGTGGCTGCATTTCTGGGGCCGCTGATTGGCGGCCAGGTGTTCAAGCTGCTGCTGGATGCGCCTGAATGGATGCAGCATTACGGATTTCAGCTGCTGGTTGGGGTGCTCATGCTGCTGACGGCATGGCTGCTGGGACGAAGAGTGCTGCTCGGCGGAAAGCAGGCGGCCTTATAAAGAAAGCGACAGGAGGAGTTACGGATGGGAATAACGTCTCTCGTAATGGGAGCGACAGGCCTTGTAGGACAAGAGGTCACGCGGCAGCTCTTAGCAAGTGACACCGTCGAAGAGGTTCGTATTCTGGTCCGCCGCGAGCCGGATTACAAGCATCCCAAGCTGAACGTGATCCTTGTAGACTGGGATGAGCTTCCAAGGTACAAGAAGGCTTTTGAAGGCGTGGATCAGGTATTCAGCTGTCTTGGAACCACGATCAAGAAAGCGGGCTCTCAAGAGGCATTCCGTAAGGTCGACGAGGAGTATGTCCTCTCTGGCGCCGCTTTGGCGCTGGAGAGTGGAGTGCCGCAATTTCTGGCCGTAAGCAGTATGGGGGCAAGCCGCTCCTCCAAAGCGTTCTATAGCCGGGTCAAGGGTGAAGTCGAGGAGGCGTTGTCACACCTCCCATTTCAAGGCGTACATCTGTTTCGTCCCTCGCTGCTGCTAGGGGATCGGAGTGAGCGCCGTTTGGGTGAGGATGTGGCTTCTGTACTCATGCGCCGTCTGGATTTCCTGTTTCGCGGGAAGCTGGCCCCGTACCGGGCCGTTCCTGCTTCGAAGGTCGCCCGGGCCATGGTGAACATTTCCTTCAGTCAGACGCGCGGGACCCATGTGTATCCGAATGATGTGATTCATGTCCTCGGGGATGATACAATACAAGAGCAGTAAGGCAAGTCTAAACGAAAATATCGTGCAAGCATGCAGGGAGACTTAGCGAAAGCCATTCAAGAGAGGGGAATATCCAATGGGCAAAAACATAATCAGCACGAGCAAAGCGCCAGGGGCCATCGGTCCATACAGCCAGGCCGTAGAGGTCGGAGGCGTAATCTACACTTCAGGTCAGCTGGGCCTCGATCCTAGTAGCGGCCAGTTTGCTGAAGGCATCACCGAACAGACCAGAACGGCGCTTCAGAATGTAAGAGCGATTCTGGAGGAAGCCGGAGCCGGCCTGGAGCACGTGTTCAAAACGACGGTGTTTCTGAAGGATATGAACGACTTCGCGGCGATGAATGAAGTGTACGGCAGCTTCTTTCAAGAGCCGTATCCGGCGCGCAGCGCCGTGGAGGTGGCTCGTCTGCCGAAGGATGGCTTGGTCGAGATCGAGGTTATTGCGAAGGTGAAGGAATAAACAGCAGCCGGCATATGCACATAAAAGCTGCCTGTCACGCTCCGGATGGAGGTGACAGGCAGCTTTTTGCATGCATGACCGGATTTATGAAGAACGATGTCTTCTGAATATAAACAGGTACACAGCGTACAAGAAAATGGCAGCTGCCAGCCCAAAAGCCGTGACCATGAGAACATCTTCCTCGCGATGCTCTACTGCAATAGCAATCAAGGCCCAGACGAATACAAGCGGCAGCACCCAGTCCCTCGTAGGGAAACTGATTGCAATGACGAGAAGCGCGCCAATGCAGAGCAGGGCAATGCTCCAGCCAAGCTGGGACAAGCCGAATGGAGACCATTCGTTCTTGTAAATCAGAGTACCGATATTAACGAGAGAAGCGGCACAGATCCAGCCCAGGTAAAGGCTGAACGGCAGCTTGATCAGCAGGGCTTCCCCGATGGTGGGCCGCAGAATACGGGTTTTGCGGTGAATGATAAAGAGGGATGCCAGCAGCAGCAGCATGACCAGTACCGACCACTCGATATACAAATGGTGCCACAAAAACAACCAGGCAATATTCAAAGCACTGCTTATTATAAACCAGGGGCCAATATCAAGCACCGAGTCCCTGGAGCCCGTGCTGCTGCGCAGCTGATAGATGATAAACCCCGCCAGCAGCACATAAATGACCGACCAGATCGTAAACGCGTAGCTTGCCGGGGTCATGTAAATGTAGAATTGATCGGAAATTTCCCGGGTGTTGCGTCCGCCCAGCGGCAGAGCGTTGGCCAGATAGTTGACCGCGATCGTGGCGATAAAGGCAATCAGGTTCCACCAGCGGTAAGGATTTTTTGTTTGCATTCGGTCTCCTCCTTTTACCCAAAGCATGAAATGCATCTTGCGGAGCTGGATCTCTAAACAAGCATATGCACGTTATATTGAACTTACCCATTTCTAATTAAATTAACCTTGAGGTTAATAAATACCGAAGTTTATAACTTGTTTTGAAATTGACGGGTAATCGTATAGAATAGGAATAATATCTGTTAAGCAGGAAAAAGACAGGAGACAACGATGAATCAACCGCTGTATGGCGTATGGCTTGGAGATGTGTTTTTTTGTTTCTCCGGCGAAATGTCGGAGCCTAAGGTGGATGCCTGGAGAAGAACCGTGAAAAAAATACAGCTGCCTGACGGCAGCCGCCCTTTTGCTGCGGCTGTGCTCAGGCTGGCGGAAATGCGCTTTCCTTCCGTTCTGGCGGAGAATGGACGGCGGAGCGATCGGAAAAGCCTGGGTGGAAGAACGCTGGAGGGCTTGGCGCTGCAGCCGCTGGATGCGCTGCAGTTTCTGCTGACCCTGGATGCTGATATATATAAACAGCAAGGCCTGGATTTGGGTGAAGAAATGACGTACTGGGCAGTCGCTGCGGCGTTTGCACAGGAGCTGCTGCAGCAAGGGCAGATTGCGCCGGGAACGGCGGAGCTTCCGCTGAGCGGCAGACGCCGGAGTGTAACGACGCGGATGCTAAAAGCGGTTTGGAAGCCTCAGCTGACGGGGAAAGCGGCAGATGTGTTTCTGAAGCTGGCCGCCAGTATGCCGCCGATCGGCTACGGTGCTCCGGCGGCGCTGGCCGGCAGTGAGCCTGCCAGCCGGGAAGAGGCGGGAGCGACCGTGCTCTATTCTTTCTTGTCCGCGTTATTGGATGCTGAAGGCCGAGAAGCTGTTCGGACAGCCGGCAGCCGACTGTCCCGATATTTGAGGGATTACCGGCGCGGGCGTTCGCCGCTCAGTGAGCTGTGGTGGAATAGCCTGCTGACGATCCACCGGGACATTCCGCTTCAGGGCGCTGTAGAAGAAATGGAAGAGCTGGCTCGCGAAGTCGAGGAAACGGGACAGACTGCGATGCCGCAGATCCAGGGAGAAGAGCTGCCGCCGGAGCAGGGGACGCTTGCACTTCAGCTTCGCCTGGAGCCTCCGCTTCAGGAAGGAGAAGAGCAGTGGCGAATTTCGTTCTGGGCCGGCAGCCGGCAGGATGAAGGCCTGCTGCTGCCCGCCAGAGCGATCTGGCAGGGGGAGGAGCAGGATCGTTTACTGCGCGGCTTGGTCTATCCCGGCATTCGGGAGCAGCTGCTGCTGGAGCTGGGGCGGGCGGCAGAGCTGTCTCCGGAATGCCGTGAAGGGTTGAAAGGCCCGGCTCCAGAAGGCTGTTCTCTGCCTCTTGACGGGCTGCGATTGTTTCTGAAGCAGTCGGTACCGAAGCTGAACAAAGGAGGCATCAAGGTTCAGATGCCTTCACGCTGGAGCCGGGAAGGCAAGAAACGGGCCGGACTCTCTCTCAAAATGAATCTGGACAGCTCTATGGGAGGCGATAAGCCGGCACCGGTGCTGGGCATGCATCAGCTCGTGTCCTTTGAAGTGTCAGCGGCTGTAGGCGGGCTGCGCCTCTCCCGTCACGAGCTTGCGGCGCTTGCCGAAGCTAACATGCCCTATGTACAATTCCGGGGCGAGTGGATTGAGGTAGACCTGAAGGAGATCAATCAGGTGCTGCGCTTTATGAAGCGTCATGAACAGGGCGAAATGGAGCTGTCGGAATGGATTCACCTTACCGCAGAGCTGGACGAAGACCGGCTGTGGAAGGGACTGTTTATCGAAGAGGTCGAGAGCGCAGGCCTGCTGTCTTCGCTGTTGTCCGGTGACGGGGTCAAAAAGGTGCCGCTGCGCCCTGTACCGGGAGAGCTTCAGGGACAGCTGCGGCCGTATCAGGTGAAGGGCTATCAATGGCTCAGCCTGATGCGGGAGCTGGGCTTCGGCGTCTGCCTTGCGGATGATATGGGGCTCGGTAAGACCGTTCAGGTGATTACCTGCCTGCTGGACCGGCCGCAAGGGCTCGGCGGAGCTGCGGGCTGGCAGCAGCTGCAGGAGGATGGCGGGACTTCCGCTCAGACCGATGCGGCGGCAGACCGGAGCCCCGTGCTCATCGTCTGCCCGACCTCTCTCCTTGGCAACTGGCATCGGGAGCTGCAGCGCTTTGCCCCGAGGCTGAGTATTTATACGCATCACGGCACCCGAAGGCTGCGCGGTGCAGCATTTGAGCAGGAGGCCATGAGCTGCGATATCGTGCTGACGACGTATCATCTGGCAGGGCGGGACGGTCCGGAGCTATCGGCCATTTCGTGGTCAAGTGTGATTTTGGATGAGGCGCAGTACATTAAGAATTACCGCACGAAGCAGGCCCAGAGCGTGATGAAGCTCTCCGCCCCCCACCGGGTGGCAATGACCGGAACGCCGGTTGAGAATCGGCTGGCAGAGCTATGGTCGATTTTTCAATTTCTGAATCCCGGTTATCTGGGTACCTTTCATGCGTTCCGTCAGCGGTATGTGCTGGGCGAAGGACAGCAGGAGCGGCTGCGTGAGCTGCACCGCCTGGTCTCTCCGTTCATGCTGCGGCGCCTGAAGAGTGATCCTGATATCCAGAAGGATCTTCCGGAGAAGCTGGAGCTGAAGTCGTATTGCCGGCTGACCGAGGTGCAAGGAGCGCTGTATCAGGCTGTCGTGGACGAAATGGTTGGCCAGCTCGGTGCAAGCACGGGTATTGCCCGCAAGGGACTGGTGCTGTCCTCGCTCACCAAGCTGAAGCAGATTTGTGATCATCCCGTGCTGTTTCAGGGAGAAGAGGGCAGGCCGCTGCGCAGTGAGCAGTCGGGGAAGATGGAGCGGCTGCTGGAAATTCTGGACAGCATTGCGGATGTGGGGGAATCGGCGCTTATTTTTACCCAGTATGTCGGGATGGGGTCGCTGCTCGTGAAGCTGCTGGGGAAGCGCTATGGTGAGGCTCCGTCCTTCCTCCACGGCGGCGTTCCCAAAAAGGACCGGGATGAGATGATACGCAGCTTTCAGGAAGGGGAGGGCTCGCGCGTATTCGTACTCTCCTTGAAGGCAGGCGGAGTCGGTTTGAATCTGACCCGTGCGAACCATGTCATTCACTACGACCGCTGGTGGAATCCGGCGGTGGAGAATCAGGCGACAGACCGTGCATTCCGGATTGGACAGTACAAGAATGTCCAGGTGCACAAGCTGATCTGCCAAGGCACACTGGAGGAGCGGATTGATGAGCTCATTGAGCAGAAGAAATCTCTCTCGGAGCAGGTTGTGGGCTCAGGTGAAACGTGGCTGACCGAAATGTCGGATAAGGAGCTTCAGCAATTAATCGAGCTGCAAAGCCAGGACTGGATGTAAATGGGGCGCCGTTGGAGGCTTATTGGAAGGCGGAGGGGCTGGTAAAGGAGGATGCATGTGATGGAGCAGCGACAGGCTGGCGAAATAGCTCTTTGCTTCTCAGAGGGCGAGATTAAGGGAAGTGTGCCGGGGGAGCCGCCGCTGGAGGCGGCCATTCCGTTGCGTCATGATGCGGGGGCCAAAGAGGAGGTGCTGGCGCGTTTTGCAGCCGATCCGCAGGCGCTGTACGGCTTGCTGCAGGGCAAGCTGCCAGAGTGGCTGGCGCCTTTGTCTTCATCTGTGATGGATGAAGGAGCAGTTGTGGGCTGCTCCTGCGGGGGCACTGCCTGCAGCCATGCTGCTGCGGTGCTGGCCGCTGCACGGGAGCAGCTGGCGGCAGAGCCGCTTCTGCGCCTGGTGCTGCTCGGCTTGCCGCGCGAGGCGCTGCTGGCGGGCGTCTTCGCCGCATGGGCGCAGGCGTCAGCGCCGGCAGCCGGCAGCGAGGCCGCCGGGTCGGCCGCCGCGCCGAAGGAGAAGGCCCCTGCCGGGCCTTCTCCGGGCGAGTGGCTGGCCGAGGCCGCAGGCGAGGGGCGGCTGCACCGCCCCGGGCAGCTGCTGGCGGAGGTGGAGGTGGGCGTAAAGCCCCCGCCTCCACCGGAAGCGCTGCGGCCGGCCGGAGACTGGGCCGGCCTGCTGCCCGGCGCCCGCGCCGAGGAGGCGCTCGCGCTGGTGCTGCGCCACGCGGCGGAGCGCCGCCGCCCGGGCGCGCGCTAGGCGCCATGCGCCATGCGCCCCGCGCCCGCGCCCCGCGCCATGCACCCGCGCCCCGCGCCGTGCGCCACGCGCACTAGCACAGGCTGTCCCTTCAACCCCGCGCCACAGCTGGCGCAGGGCTGAAGGGAACGCCTGTGCTTTTTTTCACACGGCGGAAAAGGGTTTGTCCACGGCTTCGGTAGTGGAGTACAATGGGGGTACGATGATTGGCATAAGGAGAGAATTAGAAATGAATATACAAGCAGGAGCCCGCAGGGCAAGTCTTTTGCTGGGCTGCATGATACTCACCGGAGCCCTGTTATCCGGCTGCAAGTCAGAAGGATCAGGCGGCGCCGAAGGGTCGAGCCTGCAGACTCAGTATAATCAACAGCCACCAGCAGAGATAAAGGACGCCGCTCCGCAAGAAGAAGGAGCGCCAGAAGATCTCCAAGCAGCATCTCCGGAGGAGACACCATCCAGCTCTGCAGAGAATCGGCAGCAGGAGGAGACAGAGAGTCCGGGTACGTCAGCAGCTCCGGACCCGCAGACAGATCCGCAAGCAGATCGACAGCCCGGCGAGGAGACAGATCATGTGACGGCCATGCGTATGGAGCAAGCGCTGCAGGCGACGGTGCGTGAGCAGAGTGGGCAGTGGATCGTCACCAATGAGAGCTCCCCCGCTGTAGTGGTGAACAAGCAGCGCAGCCTGCCGGAAGGCTACGAGCCTGCGGATTTGAGGGAGCCGAAGGTGCCGTTTTCTTTCAGTGAGCCCCATGAGAAGCGTCTGATGCGCACCGAGGCGGCTGCGGCACTGGAGGAGCTGTTTGCCGCTGCAGAGAAGGACGGCATGGAGCTCCGTGCCATTTCCGGCTACCGCTCCTACGAGCGTCAGCAATCCGTGTATCAGAACCATGTCCGCACCAAGGGCGAAGCTGAAGCCGCCAGAATCAGTGCGCTCCCCGGAACGAGCGAGCACCAGACGGGGCTTGCGATGGATGTTTCTTCTCCGAGTGCCGGCAATGAGCTCAGCGCTGCCTTTGGCGAGACCGCCGAAGGGAAGTGGCTGGCACAGCATGCGCCGGAGTATGGCTTTATCATCCGCTATCCTCAGGGCGAAGAGGATGTAACCGGCTATGTATACGAGCCCTGGCACCTTCGCTATGTAGGCAAAGACCTTGCTCTGGACATAGCCGAGAGCGGATTGACGCTGGAGGAGTATCTTGACGCGGATTTCATCAAGCTGTAAACGCCAAGCGAAGGAAGAGGCAGCTGCTCTCCTTACAGACGACAAGGAACCAGCTTCGGAAGGAAGCTGGCCCTTTGTCATGCCCAAAAAGCAGGCATCCTGTCACCGGATCCCTGCTTCCTGCACGGCATTTATTTTATTTGTTGAGCGGAGATCCTTCATAGCCGGGATCGTCATACCCCGTGTCCTCCACCAGCTTCGGAATAATGTTCATGTCCTTGATCGTCTTCCTTGCGGTTTCGTCTCCGAACCGATAGATGTAGCTGTACAAGGCAATTACAGTGTCATCATGCTCCTCCACCGCCTCGTCGTGATCCGCTGATTTGTACGGAATAAAGGTGCGGAGAAACGCATGCTTGTCGCTGCCCGAGGCATCCTTCATCAAATCTCTTAATTTCACGAGCTGATCGTCATCGACATATACAACAAATTCATTCGAATCGTAAGGCTCTTCCTGGATCAGGTTGTGCGCAATCGATATATAGTACTTTTTGTTCTCGCTCATAAAAAATCCCTCCGTGATCTCGTTTGCCCGGGGGCTCCCGGAGTGTAATGAAAGTATATCCATTGTTTACACTGCCCGCAGCCGGGTGAATCATAGCAGGAAGCTGAGCTTTGTGACTTGCTTCTTTTTTTTCAAAGGCTTGCAAATTTGGTATGATAGAGTCAGCTCTTGTCGTTTGCAACTTACAGCATACATATTATGAAAAGGCGCACGCGCCATACCAAAGAGCCTGAGAGTGAGCATATACTTGCAAGGATTGAAAACAATAGGATGATTACCCGCGGGAAATGAAGGAGGAGAAGCGATATGAATATTTTGCAGAGGCTGAAGGACGGTGCGAACAAAGCGACCGAAAAAGCTCAGCATGTCGTCGAGATCAATAAGCTGAACAGCCGGATTTCGGAGATTGAACAGCAGAAGAACAGCTATTATACCGAGATGGGGAAGGTTTTTTATGAAGGCTACCGTTCCCAGGATATGAGTCTTGCGGAGAAGGAAATGGTCAGCCTGGCCAAAGCGTGCGATGAGCTGGAGGAGCAGATTTACAGCTTGCGCGGACGAATCGCCGTTATGAAAAATGAGCGCCTCTGTCAGTGCGGCCGTACCGTACCGCTGGACGTTAACTTCTGTCCATATTGCGGCAGCAAGCAGGAAGGCCGCAAGCCGTCCTATGAGGTGCGGCGTACAGAACGGACTCAGGACAGCGTGTATGAGGACGCTGCAGAAGAGTCACTGTACCGGGAAGAAACGGCAGCGGCGGAGCGCGATCCGGACGAAGGCTATAACTATCGTGCTGGCAAGGATGAGAAGGAGCAGGCCCAGGACCAAAGCCTTGAAGAGGACGATGAGTACTCTTTTGGAACGGAATACGAGTATTACGGCCCCGACGAGGATTCCTACGAACCGGAGGAAGAGAATGTGCGCCGGCAGCAGGAGGAGAAGGGACGGGAACGCCGTCATCTGGAGGAGCTGGAGCGGGAGAGAGAGCGTCAGCTGGAGCTGGATCGCAGAATCCGCTTCTGGCAGGAGAACAATCAGAGCCGGGATGCGGCTGCGGCAGAGGGCTTGGACAGAGATACGGTGAAATGCCAGATCTGCAGCGGCGATCTCACAAAAGGCTCGAAGTGGTGTCCGCGGTGCGGCGCCGAGCAAATTTGATTCATTAGGTCTGAGCACCGCACGCCAACCAGCGCGGGATCTGGCCCGGATTCATGAATGGTGACGATCCGCAAGATGCGTCAGGAGATCAGAAGCCGTAAACAGCACGGGGAGGACATAAGTATGGAACAGTTACTGCATCATCTGCGCAGCCTCGGTTTTACCGAGATTGAATCCAAAATCATCGTGGAGCTGGCTCGCCACGGCCCGGCGGGGGGGTACGAGATTGCGAAGCGGCTGGGCGCATCCCGCTCGAATGTGTATGCGGCCATGCAGCGCCTGGAGCGTCAGGGCGCGCTGCTGAAGGAGCCGGGAGAGCCGGCCCGTTACAAAGCGCTGCGTCCGGAGGAGCTGACCCGGCTCATTTCCGAGCGGGTGGAGTCGTCGCTTGCTTTTGTAGAGAAGATTTTGCCCCGTCCGGACGGTGTCCAGGACTCTTTTACCCAAAGCGACGGCGACAAGGCGGTACTGGAGCAGGCCGCCCGGCAGCTGGCAGGGGCTAGACAGGAGATCGTGGTGGATTTGTGGCGTGAGGAAGCAGCGCTGCTGCAGAAGGAGCTTGCTGCTGCGGAATCCCGCGGTGTCCGCGTGCTGTGGGCATGCGAGAGCAGCGAGCAGGGGATCTCACGCACCCTGGCCTGGCCGGGCTGGAAGGGGACCCAGGAGCGCAAAAGAGGCGGCCGGAAGTTCTCGCTGGTTGTGGACCGCGCCTGGTGCATGATTGGCATGAGAGGGGGCGAGCTGGACACCAGCGCGCTCGTCACTACGCATCCCGTTATGGTGGAGCTGCTCTTGAGCCAGTTCTCGCAGGAGCTGGTGCTGTTCGAGCTGGAGCAGGATATGGGCAAGGAGCTTGAGGAGCGCTATGGTGCTCATTTTGATGTCATTCAGAAGGAGTATCTGAGCCCGGAGTCCGAGGATGAGTTGGGCATTGAAGCCATGAAAGGAAATGACCGGCCTGCCAGTCAAAAAGAGACCGGATAAGCGCACCCTAGCGGTGCGTTTATTTTTTTAGAGCGTGGGTACATTGGGTAACATAGAAGTCACCCTGGTTATGGTTCTACATTTGGTTCTAAACCATGAAGGAGATGAGAGTATGGAATGTATCGTTCATTTTACTGTCGTTCAGAAAGAGGGGCCCAAGAAGCTGCGGGGCTTGATTTTTGTGGAGGCGGGGGAGCGGCCGGCGGGGGAGGATCTGATTGGCATGTTTGCGGATATGGACCTTCACGTAGTGCCGGATCCGGATGACAGCCAGCGGTTTTTGCCGGCCGGCCTGGACCCGGCTTTTCGCTACATTCGCGTGAATGAGCTCGATCTTGGTGAGGAGAAGCATCAGGAGGACCACAATTTGAAGTCGATATTAAATGAGCTGCTCTCCCCGAAGCGAGCTGGCTTCTAGGCGTGATCGGGGGCTCGTACCCCGCCGCTGGGATATCCCGTGCCTGCTTGCTATAATAGAGTTCATACCGTATATATCAAAAAAGGGGACTGAACATGTTTATAGCTGCTGGGATTGCCATACTGCTTGTTTATGCACTGCTGGTCTACTACATTGGCCGTAGCCTTTGGAAGTGGATGAGTCCGAAGCCGGCCCGCTGGCTGAAGGCCGCATATATTATCATACTGACCGTTGTTTCGACCTCGTTTATTCTGGGGCGGTTTTTTGGCGGCGTCACAATTCTGAGTATGATCGGATCATACTGGATGGCGCTCTTTTATGTTCTCATTCTGCTGCTGCCGCTGACGCATTTGCTGCTGTGGGTGATGAAGCTGGCTTCTTTGCACTCCCATCGGACGGAGAAAAGAGCCGGAATCACGGTACTGATGCTGTCGGCCGCTATTATTGGCTTCGGAATTTACAACGCTTATAGTCCGGTAGTCCGCTCTTATGAGGTTACTATTCCCAAAGCCGCAGACGTGGAGTCTCTGAACATCGTGATGGCGGCAGATATGCACTTTGGACTGTTATCCGGCGCCGGGCATGCCGAAAGAATGGTAGAGGAGATGAACCGGCTGCAGCCGGATCTCGTGCTGATTCCGGGGGATGTCATTGACGATGATCTGGAGGCTTACCTGGACCTCGGTATGGTGGAGCTGCTGAAGGGAATTCAGAGTAAATACGGGGTGTACACCTCGCTTGGAAACCACGACCGCTTTGATGGAGAGATCACCGAGCTGATCGCAGCTTTGGAGCAAAGCGGAATGCAGGTGCTCTATGATGAAACGGCCGAGGTGCAGGGCATAACGATTGCGGGACGGCGGGACAAGCAGGATGCAGGTCGGGCGGAGCTGTCGCAAATCCTGAGTGGACGCGATTTGACCGCGCCCGTGCTGCTGCTGGATCACCAGCCGAACGCTTTGGACGAAGCGCAGGAGGCAGGGACGGACCTGGTCGTGTCGGGGCATACCCACAACGGTCAGGTGTTCCCTGGCAATCTCATTACCGGCGCGCTGTTTGAGAATGATTGGGGCTATTTGCAAAAAGGCAGCATGCACTCCATCGTAACCTCCGGCTACGGCTTCTGGGGACCGCCCATCCGCCTCGGCTCGCGCTCGGAGATCGTGCAGATCGAGGTCACCTTTCAGCCGTAGGTGAGCGGCGTGTGGGCGTGGGGCGTCTGTGTGGTGCTGGGGGCGCGTGGAGCGGTGCGGGCGCCGTGAGGCGCGAAACGAGTTCGGTTTTTCGCGCTCGTTGAGCCGCCAGGCGGGGTAGTCGCGCAACGAGTTCAGTATTTCGCGTTCGATGAGCCGTAAGGCGCGGTAGTCGCGAAACGAGTTCGGTATTTCGCGTTCGATGAGCCGCCAGGCGCCGTGACCGCGCAACGAGTTCGGTATTTCGCGTTCGATGAGCCGTAAGGCGCCGTGACCGCGCAACGAGTTCGGTATTTCGCGTTCGTTGAGCCGTAAGGCGTCGTGACCGCGCAACGAGTTCGGTATTTCGCGTTCAATGAGCCGTAAGGCGTCGTGACCGCGGAACGAGTTCGGTATTTCGCGTTCGATGAGCCGTAAGGCGCCGTGACCGCGCAACGAGTTCGGTATTTCGCGTTCGTTGAGCTGCCAGGCGTGGCAGTCGCGCAACGAGTTCGGTATTTCGCGTTCAATGGGCCGTAAGGCGTCGTGGTCGCGGAACGAGTTCGGTTTTTCGCGTTCGATGAGGCGCGGTAGGGCGTCGTGACCGCGGAACGAGTTCGGTATTTCGCGTTCGATGAGCCGCCAGGCGTCGTGACCGCGCAACGAGTTCGGTATTTCGCGTTCGATGGGCCGTAAGGCGTGGTAGTCGCGAAACGAGTTCGGTATTTCGCGTTCGATGAGCCGTAAGGCGTGGTAGTCGCGGAACGAGTTCGGTTTTTCGCGTTCGATGAGACGTAAGGCGTGGTAGCCGCGGAACGAGTTCGGTATTTCGCGTTCGATGAGCCGTAAGGCGCCGTGACCGCGCAACGAGTTCGGTATTTCGCGTTCGATGAGCCGTAAGGCGTGGTAGTCGCGAAACGAGTTCGGTATTTCGCGTTCGATGAGCCGCCAGGCGTCGTGACCGCGCAACGAGTTCGGTATTTCGCGTTCGATGAGCCGCCAGGCGTGGTAGTCGCGCAACGAGTTCGGTATTTCGCGTTCGATGGGCCGTAAGGCGCCGTGACCGCGCAACGAGTTCGGTATTTCGCGTTCGTTGAGCCGTAAGGCGTGGTAGTCGCGCAACGAGTTCGGTATTTCGCGTTCGATGAGCCGTAAGGCGCGGCAGTCGCGAAACGAGTTCGGTATTTCGCGTTCAATGAGCCGCCAGGCGTGGTGACCGCGAAACGAGTTCGGTATTTCGCGTTCGTTGAGCCGCCAGGCGTGACCGCCGCGCCAAGATAAAACAAGAGGGTGTCCCGAATTTACTTCGGGACACCCTCTTCAAGTTTTCTCGAGGCCCAGCATCAGGCTTACTTACATTCGCGTGATCTGTTTTTCCGCAAAATACCCGATCCAGGGCAGCTTATACCAGCGCCCTTGTGCGGCGTGGATCATCATCATGAGCCACAGCAGCACGCTGACGAGACCCAGCAGAGCAGTCGCCAGCAGCCCGATCAGGGGCACGGCCCCGGAGAGCAGATGGGCTAGGGCAAGGATGCCGAAGGCCAGCAGAGACTGCAGAGCGTGGAACAAGACGTAGCGGCTTCTTTTTTCCAATGCGAGGAAGAGGATGCCGCCCACCATCGGAAAAAGATAGCAGAGCGTACCAGCCAGGTTCTCCGGAATTCCGGTAGACGATTTAAAGGGAGACATTGCACCAACTCCTTGTCTTAAGGCAAGCTACTCTACCTTATGAACGGAGCGGACAAAGTATGCCGTCAAGCCTCGCCTCGGTCCTCATGGGAGGAGTCTAGCCTTGACCGTCTGCGTTGCTGTATCGCGGATCCAGCTTGTCCTGCTTGCCGTGCCTTTTAGCTTTCACGACCATGCGCTCATCCGTGCGGCCCTCGTGATGGTTCTCAAAATCGTATTCTCTCAGGCGCCACTCCGTCGTTCCCAGCACAGGGTCGGCAGGAAACGTTTCGCCGCGCATCAGATGCTCCTCATGCCCAGCCTCATCAGTATACACACCGTCAACCTCCACCTCTTCTCTGGAAATAGGAGGCATTTCTTTATCTTTTCCGGCCATTTCGGTCTCGCTCCTTTCGAAAAAAGAAAATAGTGCCATGCCGCCGCGCAGTCCTTCATAAACAGCAGCGGCGGATATACACATAACCTCTCCAGTTCCGCGCCCAATTATCCACGGAGGTGGCGCGCCCGGCTCCGCAGCCACGCCGCGCTAGCCGGCCCCCATAGATTGGAGCACATATTGCTCCAAGAGCCGGCGGGGGTTTTTCCAGCGGCTTACGTGGCTGTCCTGGGTGAATACGACCACCGCATCCAGGCCCGGGAACAGGTAAATTTGCTGACCTCCGTGTCCGTGGGCAAGGGAGTAGGGCTGTCCGTTGATTTTGCCCGACCACCACTGGTAACCATAATCGCCAAAGGCAGGATAGCCTTCGGTTTGGGTGTTAAGCGCAAGTGTAAGCCAGGATGCCGGGATCAGCTGCGTTCCTTCCCACTCTCCATGCTGGAGGCAGCACTGTCCGAATTTAGCCATGTCCCGAGAGGTCAGATAGAGGCCGACGTGACCCATGCTATGCCCTTCCGGGCTGGGCGCCCAGGCGGAGTGGTGAATATCCAGCGGACCGAACAGCCTGTCGGCGGCAAAAGCGTAGGCATCCTGTCCGGACCCCTCGCTGATCGCAACCGAGAGCAGATGGGAGTCCGTGCTCCGGTATTGGAAGCTGCCTATGCGCTCTTCATCTATAGGCAGCGAAAGTGCAAAGGAGGCCCAGCGCCGGTTACGGTGAAATTGGTGAATGAGCGGCTCACCCAGCTTGTTGCCGGTTTTCCACCGAAAGCCTGCAGTCATGCTCAGCAGATGATGAAAGCTCACGCTGGACAGGAGGCGGTGACCGGGCCTGTTCATATACTTGCCCAGTACGGAGAGCACCGGCGTATCCAGAGGCGGGAGAAGTTTCTCTTCAAGTGCGATGCCGAACAGGATGGAAGTGAAGCTCTTGGTAGCAGACCTGAGATCGTTCAGTGCTCCGGCATGATGTCCGTTATAGTACTGCTCATAGACCAGCTTTCCGTGACGGAGCACGAGAAAGCTTTTCATTTTGGGATAGCGCCTGTCGATCTGCAGATGTGCCTGTTCCAGCAAAGACGGCTCGCACCCTTGGTCCTCTGGAGCAGCAGTGGGCAGGCTGGAATAGCTTTGTACAGGTGCAGACAAAATAGATACAGCGGGTGTCTTTGGCATGTCGAACGCCTCCTCTTAAGCCCTGCCAGCAGATTGCAATCCAGGCAGCATCAGCTTTGATATAGAATGCATAAGCGATCTGCTGATATTTTAACCAAAACGACGCCTCAGCTTATGAGCATATCCGCAAAACGGAAAACATTTTTTGGGAAAGATGAAACAAACAGTGGAATATGATACAATACATAAATGATTCAGTTAGCTGCTTTTGTGGTATGTAGTGTCAGATGCACGGTAAGTTGCTGAGGTTCAACCTATCACCGTGGGAAGCATGGCAGAAATTTAATTTAACGGGTAGATCTTTTCGGCATTCTCTTAACGAATTGTTATTCCAAACGTTTTGGGAGGGATCGTCATGGCAACGAAAGGTCACAATGAGGTTAAAGAAAGTCTGCGGGAAATGACACGAATTTTCCGGCCAAAGGATCCAAAGAAATTTGTAAAGGAGTATGTCCGGAAATACCATATCATGGGGGGGTATGAGGAAGAACTGACCCTGGTTGTGGAGCACGAGCTCGGCCGTCTGAATTCTTCCGTATCTTAAAGAAAAGCTTTTTTTCAGAGAGTGGTTGATACTGCTTTGTGATGATAAATGGTTAAACCGTTTCTGGAAATTACCCGGGAACGGTTTTTTTGCGTGCTTTGCCGTCATATAGTGAGAAGGAAGGACATCGCGCGGGCGAGCATGATGGCAGAGGAGTGAAGCGGTATGAGAATCAACCTGAAAAGCAAAGAGGAAATGGCCTACATACGTGAAGCAGGAGCCATCGCGGCTGCCTGTCACCGCCAGATTGAGCAATGGGTAAGGCCCGGTGCCACGACACTGGAAATCGACGAAAGAGTGGAGGAATTTCTGCGGCAGGCCGGAGCCTATCCCGAGCAAAAAGGACATAAGGGATTTCCGTTCGCGACCTGTGCCTCGGTCAATCACCAGATTTGCCACGGATTTCCGAAGCCGGAGCCTCTAAAGGCCGGTGACATTGTAAAAATCGATCTGGTCGTCAACAAGAATGGGTGGCTGGCAGACCGCGGCTGGACCTATGCGGCCGGGACGCCCTGCAAGGAAGCGGCGAGGCTGATGGAGCACACACAGGCTGCTTTATTTGCCGGGATCCAGCAGGCCCGGGTCGGTCAGACTATCGGAGATATCGGCTACATACTGGAGAGTGCTGCGCAAAAAGGCGGCTACGGTGTAGTCAAGATGCTGGTGGGCCATGGCATAGGTCAGCAGCTGCACGAGCCGCCGGATATTCCTAGCTTCGGCACCCCCGGCAAAGGCCGGCGCCTGAAAGAGGGCATGGTCATCACCATTGAGCCGGTATTTACGCTGGGTCCTACAGGAGCCGTGCTGTGGGAGGAGGACGGGTGGACGATCTCTGCGGCAGATGGAACGCTCGGAGTCCAGTATGAGCATACCATCGGGATCACGAAGGGCGGGCCGCTCATTTTGACGGAGTAAGGATTGAGAGATTTGAAGGCGGCTGAGCCCAAGAGGCGAAGGCTTTAGGGAATATTCTAGCGGCTGCCGCCGCATGAATGCTAGAGTGAGCATGTCCAAATATGTACATATAGCAGTGCGTGTTACATTATGTCGATGTCAAGAAGACAAGGAAGCTGCAAGCGGTTCGCAAATGTTGCAAACTACATATGAAAACGTTTACAAACTCAGTCGTGGCGCGACTTTGACATCTTTTCGAACAATTTGTGAACTCCTTGTGAATCATTGACAAAAGGTGACCTTAAACTTATATTTAATAGGTGATTGCTTTAATGGACAGGATTACTTCATCCGTGATACTGCAGGTAGATTACCGCTGTTCGCGCTTGGATGGTAGTCTACGAAAATCGGAAAAGTGGGGTAGATCAATGATGAAACGGTGGCAGGCTCTAAAGCGTCTTCTTCCTTTGTTGGCCATGTTTTCTTTGCTCTTGTCCGGCTGCGGCCGTGAGGACTTGTCAGTATTGAATCCACAAGGTCCGGTGGCTGAAGGACAGCTGGGATTGATCACGATTTCAATCTCGATTATGGCTCTTGTGGTCGTGGTCGTGTTTGTAATCGCGGCGTATGTACTGATCAAGTTCCGCAGAAAACCGGGCCAGAACGAAGTGCCGGTACAGGTTGAAGGCAACCACAAGCTCGAGATTATCTGGACAGCGATTCCGCTTCTCCTCGTAATCGTGCTTGCAGTTCCAACGATTCAAAAGGTGTTCGCTTATGGCGAAGACAAATGGAATGAGGAAGGGGTTCTCCAGGTTGAGGTTACTGGCCATCAATTCTGGTGGGAATTCAGTTATCCTCAATACGACATTACAACCGCTCAAGAGCTCTTGATGCCAGTAGACCGTGAGGTAGCACTGCGTTTGAGAACAGCAGACGTGCTTCACTCCTTCTGGGTGCCTTCTCTGGCGGGTAAGACGGATACGAATCCGGACGGCTCCATCAACCATATGAGTCTCAGTACAGGAAACCCAGGTACATACATTGGTAAATGTGCAGAGCTGTGCGGTCAATCACACGGATATATGGAATTCCGCGTGAAAGCGGTTGAAGCTGAACAATTCGACGCTTGGGTGGAAGCATTCAAAGCGCCGGCCGTGCTGCCTGAAGACAGCCAGCTGGCTGAGAAGTTCAGAACCAACTGTCTCTCCTGCCATGCTGTTGGTGACCAAGGTGGATTTTTAGGCCCTAATCTGACAGGGATCGGCTCCCGGGAGACGATCGCTGGAATTCTGCTGAATGATATTAACGGTGCAAAAGGCTCCAGCCCGGTGAAGGACAACCTGGTACAATGGCTCTCCGAGCCGCAGGAGGTTAAGCCTGGAAACACCATGCCTGATCCGAAAGAGCTCGGATTCAGCGATGAAGAGATTGAGCAGATTGCCGATTACCTGGCCAATTACAAGTTGGATTACTAATACAGCAAGGACTTTAGAAGGGGGTACAAACCTTGGCTCAAGCACAGGCTCAAGGTCATGTCCATGGCGACCACCATCATAGCGTAAAGCGCTATACCGGCATCATGGACTGGCTGACCACAGTCGATCACAAAAAAATCGGCATACTGTATCTGATTGCGGGCGGTTTTTTCTTCGGAATCGGCGGCATTGAAGCGATTCTGATCCGGCTTCAGCTGATCAAGCCGATGAATGATTTCGTATCGGCTCAGGTATTTAACGAATTGATTACAATGCACGGGACGACAATGATCTTCCTGGGCGTTATGCCCGTCATCTTTGCATTAATGAATGCGGTCATACCGCTTCAGATCGGTGCACGTGACGTTGCGTTCCCGTTTCTGAACTCGCTGGGCTTCTGGACGTTCCTGTTCGGTGGTGTTCTGCTGAACCTGAGCTGGGTTATGGGCGGCGCACCGGATGCAGGCTGGACGGCATATACACCGTTGTCCTCCTCGACATACAGTGACAGCCACGGGGTTGACTTCTATACGATCGGTCTTCAGATTGCCGGTCTCGGAACTCTGATCGGCGGTATTAACTTCCTGGTAACGATCATTACGATGCGCGCACCAGGCATGTCTTACATGAGAATGCCTATGTTTACCTGGGCATCCTTCATTACATCGGCCATGATCCTGTTCGCGTTCCCGGCAATTACCGTCGGTCTGGTTCTTTTGAGCTTTGACCGGATCCTGGACGCTAATTTCTTTGATGTAGCAGCGGGCGGCAGCCCGGTACTGTGGCAGCATATTTTCTGGATCTTCGGACACCCTGAGGTGTACATTCTGATTCTGCCGGCCTTCGGTATTATTTCTGACGTTATTCCTACATTCTCCCGTAAGCGTCTGTTCGGCTACAGCTCCATGGTGTTTGCGACCATTCTGATCGCGTTCCTGGGCTTCATGGTCTGGGCTCACCATATGTTTACAACGGGCCTGGGTCCGGTGGCGAATGCACTGTTCTCCATTGCAACCATGCTGATTGCGGTACCTACGGGGATCAAGATCTTTAACTGGCTTTTCACCATGTGGGGCGGCCAGATTTCGTTCCCGACCGCCAACCTGTTCGCTGTCGGCTTCATTCCGACGTTCGTTATGGGCGGCGTGACCGGCGTTATGCTGGCATCCGCACCCGCGGATTACCAGTATCATGATACGTATTTTGTAGTGGCGCATTTCCACTATGTTATTGTCGGCGGTCTGGTATTCGGCCTGCTGTCGGGTCTCCATTACTGGTGGCCGAAGATGTTCGGACGTATGCTGAGCGAGCCGATCGGCAAATGGACCTTCTGGACCTTTGCAATTGGCTTCCATCTGACGTTCTTTGTACAGCACTTCCTGGGTCTGCTGGGAATGCAGCGTCGGATCGTTTCGTACCTGCCGAACCAGAATTTTGACACCCTGAACCTGATCAGTACGATCGGTGCCCTGTTGATGGGCGTAGGTATTCTGCTGTTCCTGTACAACATCATCATCACTAGCAAGAAGCCGAAGAATGCCAAGGCCGATCCATGGGAAGATGGACGTACACTGGAGTGGAGTATTCCTTCTCCTCCGCCTGAGTACAATTTCAAGCAGACTCCGCTGGTACGCGGTATTGATGCCCTGTGGAAAGAGAAAATGTCCGGCAACAAGGGCATGACGCCTGCAGAGCCGGTTGGCTCGATTCATATGCCGTCTCCTTCCATTCTGCCGTTCATTATGTCCTTGGGTCTGTTCATCGCAGGTCTGGGTTTCATGTTCAGCAGAGAAGGCTTCAATAACTCATTCATGTCGTTTATCTTTAACAACTATCTTGTTCTGATTGTCGGTCTGCTGATTACGTTCGGGGCTATGATCACTCGTTCCCTGATTGATGACCCAGGCTATCATATTGAACCGGAAGATCAGGAAGAGGAGGAAAAAGCATGACATCCGCACACGCAGAGCACGTAAACGGAGAGCTTCCTCACGAGCCCGAAAAAGCGACCCTCGAGGGCCGCAACAAGACGCTCGGCTTCTGGCTCTTCCTGGGCGGGGAAGCCGTACTCTTCGGTACGCTTTTCGCAACATTCCTTGCACTTCGCAATTCCAACAATGACGGCCCTACGGCTGCGGAATTGTTCTCTCTGCCGATCACAGCGATTGCTACTGCAATCCTGCTGGTCAGCAGCTTGACTAGTGTGTTCGCCATCCAGGCGATGCACCGCCACGATCTTCAGAAGCTGAAGGTATGGCTCATCGTTACAGTCGCTTTGGGTCTGGCGTTCCTGGGCCTGGAAATTTATGAGTTTTACGAGTACGTTGCACATGAATCATTCGGGTTGACGACGAGTGCATTCTCATCCGCATTTTATACCTTGGTCGGCTTTCACGGCGCTCACGTTGCGTTCGGGGTAGTCTGGATCGGCTTGCTGATTGCTCAGCTGTATAGAAAGGGCTTGACTGTCGTTACGGCACCTAAGGTTTATGTATCCGCCATGTACTGGCACTTTATCGACGTCGTGTGGGTGTTTATTTTCTCGGTCGTATACCTTCTTGGAAAGGTGGGCTAAGAAATGGCTGCAAATCAACAGCAACCGGAGAATCAGGCCGTAAGGCATCGTCATCGTACAGAAGGTCCCCAAAAGCATATTGTGGTGTTCATTTTCTCCATCGTGCTCACCGCGATCGCCTTTGCGGCAGTAGCTGCCGGTGATGTGAACCCGGCCTTTACGATCATTCTGCTGCTCGTTATGGCAGTGCTTCAGGTGTTCGTGCAAATGGGCTACTGGATGCACTTGAAGGATAAAGGCCATCTGATGCCAATTCTGTTTATGGTCGGTGGATTCTTTGTGGCAAGCACGGCAATCGTCATGGCAATCTATTGGGTTTGGTGGTAAAATACGAAGAGGTGGGCTTTTGCGCCACCTCTTTTTTTCAAGATCAAGATTACGGATATGGCAGGACAAGCGATCCTGCATTTCTACAGAAACGGTTCCTGCCCAGGATGGCAGCTATACCGTTTCTCTCTCGTTAAAGGCCCTTGTCACAATTTCGACAGATTTGACCCGGTAGGGGGAGGTTTTTTACATGCTGGGCTTGGAATATTTTACGTTTGAAGAGCAGTGGAGTCCGTTGTTTCTCGCCTTTATGCTGCTGCTGACCGCAGCCTATTTCGCGGTGACGGGTCCCTTGTCAAGCCGGTTTCAAGGGAGTGAACCGGTATCAGCCGGCCGAAAGCTGCTGTTTGTCAGCGGGATGCTGTCGATGTATATCGCGCAGGGCGGTCCTGTCAGCCTGCTGGGACATACGATGTTCTCATTCCATATGGTAAGTATGGCCATGTCTTATCTGGTGGCGACACCGCTGCTGATTCTCGGCATTCCCGTGTGGCTGTGGCGCTCCTTCGACCGGGTCAATCCGTTTGGGCGGTCCTTAGGCTTTCTAACGCGTCCTGTATTATCAGCGGTATTGTTTAACGGCTTGTTCTCGCTGTACCATTTCCCGGCGATCCATGACTTTGTGATGCTTAATTTCTGGGTGCACCGGGCATACTATCTGATTCTGTTCATTGCCTCCATTCTGATGTGGTGGTCGATCCTGCAGCCGATTCCGGAGAAGGACCGATCAACAGGGCTTGCAAAGATGGGCTTCATTTTCTTGAATATGGTGCTGCTGACACCGGCGTGTGCACTCATTATTTTTGCAAGTGAGCCGATGTATGCGACGTACAGTGATCCGGCCATCTGGGCCAAGGCGATGGGATACTGTGTATCCGGTGACCCTTCGGCATTGCTGAACCGCTTTGGCGGACCGGAATTTTTCGGTGTGATGGATCCCAAGGTGGATCAGAGAGTCGGCGGGATTATCATGAAGTTTTTTCAGGAGATTATATTCGCTTCCATGCTGGCTTACGTGTTCTTCCATTGGTACAAGCGGGAGAATGAAGAGGATGATCCGCTGCCGGCAGAGGTATCATCTGCGAGCGGCATGCTGAGCTAAACAAGACAGGCTGGAGTAATTGGCATCACCGCATCATAACGAAGGAGGATAATCATGGATCTGTATTTCTTGTTTCCCACCATCAGCACAACATTCATTGTGATCAGCGCCGTGCTGGTTGCGATCGGGTGGGGGCTCATCATAAAAGGCAAGCGCGCAGCGCACAAAAAGACGATGATCCTGGCTGCGATTGCCGCGGTGATTTTCTTTATTATTTACAGCTCGCGCACCATATTTGTCGGCAATACGACCTGGGGCGGACCGGATGATCTCAAGCCATTTTATCAGGTGTTTCTGATCTTCCACATTGTTCTGGCCACGGTTGCAGCCGTGTTCGGCATTAGCACCTTGGTGCTTGGCTTCAAGGAAAAATATGCAAAGCACCGGAAATGGGGCCGCATTACCTCGGTGATCTGGTTTATTACCGCCATTACAGGCGTAGCGGTATATGTACTGCTGTACCTCCTGTACCCGGGCGGTCATACCGCGCCAATGTGGAAAGTGATTTTTGGCATAGAGTAGGGACGGTTATACTTGCAAGTACAGGCGTTTCGAGAGATCGAGGATCTCTTGGAGCGCCTGTTTTGTTACATTCGTATAAAGTCAAAGAAATGGAGTCAGCAATTAAAGGTTGACAGGAATTGGGTTCGCCATCTATAGTGTGTATAAAGATATACACAGTAAGCACACATAGTTTTCAAGTAAGCACATCGGGTAGAGGCCGCTTGAGAAACAGGAGGACCGTCGGACCTGAAGTCTATTGGAAATGGGAGGTGAAGAATTTGACTTTATCGCAGCAGGTCACCCAAATTATCATCAAGGAATTCCGGCAGGATAAATGGATGGTGCTGTGGACAGCATTATTTATGCTGTATGCCGGTGCGTCATTCAGCTTTATGTTGAAGACAGCATTCCAGCAACCAGCGCCGACTCCATTTTACGACGTATGGATCGTTATCTTTACGCCGATGCTAGGCTTTTATTTTTCCAGAAGAGCCTTCAAGTATTGGAACGAGGACTCCTACACGCAAATGCTTTATTATTACAAAAGCCTGCCGATCCCCTTGGAGGCTGTCGTGCTCAGTCGAGGCATTCTTGGCCTGCTCGCTTTTATATTTAATGGGGTGATCTTTTTTGGAACCGTGTATCTGCTTCCGGGCGACGGGGTGAAGGATTACGTTTCACTCAGTGCGTACATTCTGTTCAGCATCACCTGGATCGGGTTCGGGCTTATGGTATACGGCATGTATATTTACCTGGAGTTTATGAAGAGCGGCAAACGGTATTTCTGGATGACCGTGGCGGTCGTTGGCGCGTTTGTCCTCGTCTTGATTGGGATTCAAACTGCCGGTTTGCGTTTCAGCTTGATTCATCGAATCATGGCGAGTTCAGAGGAGTATGGGCTGATGACTCCATGGCTATATATTACGGTGCTGACGGGGCTTGTCAGCTATGGATGCTCGCTGCGGCTAACGTGCCGCCGGATCAAAAAACGGGATTTGATGTAAATGAGATGAAACTTCAAGGCTGTCTAAAGAGTACATAGAAGAGAGGTGACCATGGGTGCGGATCCCGATCCAGATCAATGAGCACAGTGCCGAGCCTTTATATCACCAGATTGAAACCCAGCTGCGTTCACTTATTATTACCGGTGAGGTTGAGGAGGGCACCATGCTGCCATCGATTCGGGAATTTGCAAGCGGACTGAACTGTAGTGTGATTACGGTCAGAAGGGTATATCAGGATTTGGAGAATGAAGGGCTGCTAAGAACGAGGCAGGGGACGGGAACGTTTGTGGCCGGGGTTGGTGAGGAGGCAAGGCAGCAGTTCAAGCAGGATGCGGTGCTTCAGGCGCTAGAGGGAGCCGTGAATACAGCCTTGTCGGTCCATTGCAGCGAGCAGGAGCTTCGAGTCCTGTTTGAGGCCATGCTGCAGCAGAAGTACCAGGGAAAAGGGGGGAAGGATGATGGAGCCGGCACTGATTGAAATGCATGGTGTAACGAAGCATCGGCGCACGAAGCGGATCGGGCCTATTACACTGTCTATTCCGGAAGGCTATATTGTCGCTATAGTGGGTCCAAACGGATCGGGCAAAAGCACGCTCATGAATATGCTCATTCAAGCGGTCATTCCGGATGAAGGAGAGATTACGTGGCTTCATGAGAGCCATTGTAATGAGCTTCCCTTACATATTCGCAAGCAGATTGGCTTTGTGCCGGAGCAGCTTAGTCTGGAAGAGAAGCATAGTACTGTGGAGGCTGCCGCGGCCTTCCGGTCGCAGTGGTACGATACGTGGGACGGATATTATTTTGACGCGCTGCTGTCGGTATTCGGGGTGCCCCGGGGGGTCAAGCTGGGCAGTATGTCCAAGGGGGAGCGCCGCAAGTTCGAAATTGCGGCCGCGCTGGCGCCAAGGCCGAGACTGCTGCTGCTGGATGAGCCCTCCTCCGGGCTTGATCCATTCGCCTGGAAAGAGATGATTCATCAGCTGCAGGAATGCATGAAGGGCGGCGAAACAACGATTGTCCTGTCCACGCACATCGTGGATGAAGTGCGCCGCCTGGCAGACTATATTGTGCTCATGCATCACGGCAAGGTGCTCGGGATGGTGGAGAAGGACAGCCTGCTGGACAATTGGAAGGAATGCTGGATCAGTGCAGACGCTGAGCTGGTGGAGGAGCTTCCGGGCATTGTGAGCTGGAAGCCGGAGGGCGCAGGGAAGATTTCTTTTGTTACAACAGAGTGTATGGCGGTGGAGCAGATCCTGCAATCGTCAGGATTGAAGCTACTGAAGACAAGAGCATTAGAACTGGATGAAGTACTGGATCTGTGGATTCAAGGCAGTGAGCCCGGAGCGGTTCGGCCATAAAGAGAGGAGACCAGAAGGATGCAGCGATTGCAATTGGAAGAGGTCGTAAAAATTTACGCGGACAAAACCGCAGTAAACCAAATCTCACTTCAGGTGGAGGAAGGAGAGATTTACGGGCTGCTGGGTGCCAACGGAGCCGGCAAGACGACAACGATGCGGATGGTGCTTGGCTTGATCTACCCCGATGAAGGGAAGATTTTGTACAACGGTCAGCCTTACAATAAGGAGCTTCGCCAGATCATGGGCTATTTGCCGGAAGAGCGGGGTCTGTATCCCAAGGTGAAGGTCAGTGAGCAGATTTCGTACCTGGCTCAGCTGCGGGGGATGTCATCCAAGGACGCCGACCAGAGCATCCGCTACTGGCTGGATCGGTTTGAGGTTCCGGAGTATTACAACAAGAAGATCGAAGAGCTGTCTAAGGGCAATCAGCAGAAGATGGGCTTTATTGCCGCAGTCGTACATCGGCCGCAAATTCTGATTCTGGATGAAGCCTTCAGCGGACTGGATCCGGTGAACGTAGAGCTACTGAAGTCTACGGTGAGAGAGCTGCGTGATCAAGGCACCAGCATTTTGTTCTCGACTCACCGTATGGAGCATGTTGAGGAGCTGTGCCGGAATATTACGATTTTGCACCGGTCGAATACGGTTGTTCAGGGCGGCATTAAGGAGATCAAATCCCGGTATCCGAGAGAAGACGTTACACTAGGCACGTCGGGAGAGGTTAATGGATTGGACGAGATTGCCGGTGTTACCCAGGTTGATCGGCTGGAGGACGGCTATCTGATTCGCATTCAAGCAGAGAGCGCAGCCCAGGAGATACTGCAGCTGGCGATGGCGCAGAGTACGGTGCACCGGTTTGAGGTGAAGGAGCCGACATTGAATCAAATCTTTATCAAGGCGGTGGGTGAATCCAATGAATAACATGTGGACGGTAATCCGGTTTACGTTTATGAATAAGGTTCGAACGAAATCTTTTGTGGTATCGACCTTGATCTTTGCCCTGTTAATTACGATTGGTATTAATATTCCATTCTTCATTCAGCTGTTCAGCGGTGATCAGGAAGACCAGGGCGGAGCCCCGCAGCAAATCGGGCTTGTCTATGGTGAGCAGGTAGCCATCGCCGAAGAGCTCCAAAGCACGATGGAAGAAATGGCGGCACAGTATAAGCTGATCAAGTATGATACGCTCGACGAGACGATGCTGAATTCCGATGTTACGAACGGCCTGATTGACGGCTATATCCGTTTTGAGGCCCAGGAAGGTCAAAGCTTCCCGGCGGTCATCTACAGCTCGGAGGATGACGTGCTGGAGCCTCAGCTGCAGGCGGTTCTGCAGGCTTCACTTCAAGGCGCAAAGACCCGTGCGGTGCTGAATGATCTTAGCTTGAGTGATGAGCAGATTCAGGAGATTAACACGCCGGTTCAGATTAGCACCCGCAGTGTAGAGGAAGCGGGAGCAGGTAACAGCGAGCCAGAAGCGGAGGAAGCCGCATCCAATGAGCCGATTAATTTCATTATCGTGTATGCACTGGTCATTCTGTTCTTCGTCACCCTGATGAGCACAGGCAATATGATTGCTTCCGAGGTCACAACGGAGAAAAGCTCCCGGATTATGGAGATTCTGATCACAAGCGTCTCACCACTAAGCCAGATGTTTGGCAAAATCATTGGGATGTTCCTGCTGGGGCTTACGCAAATCCTGACCTTTGTCATTGTCGCCGTAGTGAATCTGATGCTGCCGCACAATACAGACGCTATGGCTTCTCTGGATCTCAACTTCGGTGCAGTTGATCCGATGCTGCTGGTCTTTGGCCTGCTGTTCTACATTTTCGGGTACTTCCTGTATGCGGTGCTGTTCGCAGCCGTAGGCTCGATCGTAAGCCGCACCGAGGATCTGGGACAGGCGATTATGCCGATCACCATGCTGTCCCTGGCAGCCTTTTACATTGCCATCTTCAGCCTGGGAGCTCCAAATTCTACATTGATGAAGGTGTCCTCCTACATTCCATTCGTCTCCCCGACCTCCGTGATCGTACGGATTGGCCTGGGCGATGCCCCGCTGTGGGAAGTTCTTGTATCCCTGGGCATTCTGCTGGTTTCCATCCTGGTCTTCGGCTGGCTTGCAGCCAAAATCTACCGGACCGGCGTCCTCATGTACGGCAAGCGTCCGAGCTTTAAAGAGCTGCGCAAGGCGATGAAGGCGTATAAGATTTAGGCGGTGTGGTGTAATATATTGTGAGTAATTTTTATCAAAGAGTAAGAGTTTAGTTTTAAATGAGACTTTTTATATCATTAATAAAATGAGACTAAATGGAAAGACCAGCTTATTCAGATTCTTGATCTAGCTGGTCTTTTTTATGTTCAGAACAAAATATAAAATAACTTGTTAATCCTGGCTCAATGCAAAAAGTAGTGGAAAGGGGTATCTGGTAAAACGTAGCCTCCATTATACTGAAATACCGGAAACAAGAATAGCCGCCAACACAAGAACCCCCTGCTCATCGCAAGAGGGTCCTGATCGTCATACTTTGCTGATCTTGAACACGAACTTCCCAGTAAGCTGCTGATTCAAACTTAATTCGTCAATATCGTTAATGGGAGAATGGATCTCCAGTTATTAGAACCTACGCTTCGGAGGATCTTTACTTTCGCCTGCTGGTCGTATTTATCGTAATAAAAATCACGTGTCATTGTAAACTTTTTAATATAGTATTTTTCGTTATTATCCCCAATCATTATATAGTGGTCTGTCTTAGAAGTAGTCTTCCCTTTCTTTTCATAGGTAAATTCGAGAATCAAAATTCTATTTATTTCATCTATCGTTGGTATAGTTACTGGGGCAGGATCAGCGTTTTCGATCTCACGAACGGTAGTACTTAATAGGTTTGCTTCGGATTCGACATCAAATAACTCAGGTTGTGGCTTAATCGAATTATCGTTGTAAATCGATATATTTATCCCTGACAAAACTTCTTCTGACTCATTGTCTTGATTTGTGCGCTCTGGAACGGAGCATGAGATCAGAAGCATACTGCATAATATCATCTGCACCAACAAAATAGATTTTCTCATTCAATCTGCTCCTTAACAATTTTTTGAGAATAACTTTACAAATTGTAATATACTGATTTAGATTTATATGCGTGATTATCATACCATATATTGGGATCAAGCTTGATTTGATTCTACTGACTTTTATTGATCGACATCAAAGCTAACAGGTCACTTATGCTCTCAGCTGCATAGAAATCGATGTCTTAATGAAAGAGGATATAGTAGTATGATGGATATAGAAGAATCAATGGAAACCATGTGAGGTTTATTTTATGCCAAAAAATGATAGCATGCTGGCCATTCTATGGATGCTGAATTCGGGAAAGAAATGTACTGCAAAGCAAATATCAGAAAAGCTGGAGATCAACATTAGAACCGTTTACCGGTATATTGATGCACTATGTGCCAGCGGTGTTCCGATCATTTCTGATGCCGGGCATCATGGTGGATACAGCTTGCTGCATCATTTCATCCAATCTCCACTGAGATTCAGTATGGATGAGAACAAGGCCTTGCTCCAGGCCGCTCTGTTTGCCAAAGAAGCCGGGTACCCTTTAGGTGAGGCCTTAGAGCAGGCAGCATCCAAGCTGAAAATGTACTCCAATCACGAGCAGGAACATATACTTAGCCACCACTTAGCCGGATTTGAAGTTATTAACCGCAAGGGGAACCCGGCTATACAGCCGGTATTGCAGCAATTGGAGCAAGCTGTCGCCCATGAAAGGTCTGTAGACATTACTTATCGTAACCGTTATGAAGAGCGGTCTCCTAATCGGGTAATCGACCCTTATGGCGTCGTTAATTGGAATCATAAATGGTACATCATTGCGTTTTGCCGCCTGCGAAAGGAGATTCGCAGCTTTCGAGTTGAACGTATTCTGAGCGTTACCTCCACGGACTGCAGCTTCAGGCGTCCTCAGGATTTCTCGGTGCGTTCTTTTTTTATGAACAATCTATTGCCTGACGCAGTCGATAAATCCGGATACATTGCATGTAAGATTCGTGGCAGGGCCGGAGCGCTGGATAATCTATGTATGCATTGGTTTTTGGAGCATCATCTACTAGAGCGGACATCCACGCAAGCTGTGTTTGTACTGGAAGAAGAGGCACTGTATACCTACGTTCCATCTATTATTCTTCCTTACGGGAAATCCATTCAAGTTATAGAGCCGCAGGGTTTGAAAAATAAACTTGTAGAGGTTGCCTCAGACTTGATGGAATATTATCAAGGCTAAACAACTTCACTGACAGCAGCTGTCAGTGAAGTTGTTTTATGATGATAACATCCACTCACGACTGATGAATGGTGCTGTACATACAACGAACTTGATGAGGAGAATTGGAAATGAATCATACGGTATATCTTTATGTATTTGATACGATGTCTGACTGGGAAATCGGTTATGTAACCGCGGAGCTGAACTCCGGAAGATACTTCAGACAAGGGGTGGCCCCGGCGCGAATAGTAACGGTAGGGATCAAGAAGACGCCGGTGACCACCATGGGGGGATTGACCATAGTACCTGATCTCACCGTGGATGAGTGCAGCGTAACAAGCATAGATGCTCTAATTTTGCCTGGTGGGAATACGTGGACAGAAGCTATTCACGCTCCCATCCTAGAGATAGCCGAACTGTGTTTAAGGAAGAATATCTTAGTTGGAGCCATTTGCGGTGCTACCATGGGACTGGCTCTAGCAGGCTTGTTAGACTCACGTGCACACACTAGCAATGATCTGTCCTACCTGAAAATGATTTGTCCTTCTTATACAGGCGAAGCCTATTACAAAGCGGAGTCTGCTGTCACAGACGGAATGTTAATTACGGCCTCCGGCGTAGCTCCACTAGAATTCTCGTTGCATGTATTAACGGCGTTAAATGTATGGTCACCCCAAACCTTACATGCCTGGTATCATCTGAATAAAACTCAGGAGCCTGGCTATTTCTATGAGCTGATGAGCTCTATTCAGTAAGAATTTATCGTTGATCATACCTGTAATCATCGCTATAATCTGGAATATAAATTTTATAGCATAAATCATAAACCATCTTAATCAAGATGAATAGAATTGAAGGCGTGGATGATTTGAAGAGAGTAGATGTTGTTTATGCGTTGATCTATGATGATAGGGTAGAAAAGGTTCTTATGGTACATAACAAAGGTAGCGGATGGTCTCTACCGGGTGGGGCCGTAGAAAAAGGGGAAACGTTAGAGCAAGCAGTTATTCGAGAAACGAAAGAAGAAACTGGTTTAGCAATCGAAGTAGGAAATGTAATTGCGGTTAATGAAGCTTTTTTTTTAGAACACGGAAATCAAGGACATCATGCTCTAATCATTACCTTCCGTGCGAAAGTCATCGAAGGAGAAGTCACCGTCGAAGACGAGAATGAAATTGTAGAGATAAGATGGGTGGATATAAATACTGCTAACCACTTAATGCCTTACCATAAAAATGGAGTGGAAGGACTGCTGAAATCGTCATCTCCCTACACTTTTCAAGGTGAGTGTTAAGTGTTAACAATCTGGATCTATAATTTAGTACAGGAACCATCCAGAGTCTGCTACTAAACATCAGGAAGAGCGAAGAAGGAATTATCTTGTATGTGTCATATATTGTATAGAACCGCCGCCATGTTACAAGGAGGCGGTTTCATACTCAATCAGACTTCAGCCACTTAGTGTAGCGAGGAAGCAAGCTTTAATTACTCTGTAATTCAATTTCTTCAGAATTGATTTTTTTGATTGCAAGAAGTTTTGTTTTGTTGTCTGTAAGCAAATGTTCAAAATTAATAGCATAATTCTCAAAGGCAATCTTCCAGTCATTTTCATTTGTTACTTCGGCTGCTTTAAATAAGTATTCATCAAATATAGCTTTTAGTTGGTCAAGTGACGGGACTTTGTCATCTTTAAATGTTAACCCTAAATAAAATGTGTTCTCATCAGAATTGTATGCAAAATGTGTGGTTTCAATAGAAGGGTGATTTTTTTCAAGCTTCAAGCTTGAATCATGCATAGCATCGATCAATAGGTCTAACTCCGTTTGGTCTTTATCTGGACTGCATGATACAAGCAATAAAAATATAAAAAGTGAATTGAACAATATAAATAAAAACTTAGGTTTCATCTTCGTTTCCCCCTTTAATGTATTGTCTTAGGTTATAAATGTGTATATTTTCCAAGAAAGTCTGATCTTCGTCCGTACACGAAAGAACTGAGAAGTCGTTCACCCGAGGGGCTGGCGGGCATTGCAGAGAAGGCATTTTGCGTGCACTTTTGGTTGCTCTCTAGAAGTCACGCTGGCCCATGTCAATGACGGGGTATTTAGAATCAAGCTACTGGATCCGCTTTGATCCGAGTGAATCCTGCTGTCTTTACCATCCTACAATTACAGCTAGTATTGCAGAAAAAATAGTAGCATTGAAGACAATTTCTTTATTCTTTTCCATAGGGCAATTACTCCTAATCTTACTTCTTAGGAAGTATTTAATTATATTACTTATATTGGTATTTTAACCTATTAATCACCTGTAATAAACCCCGGCCGGCCTAATAATACCCCAACCAATCAATGCCATGAACTCGCACCATGTTAGCGATGTAACGATTTGAAGTAAGTGATCCATAATAAGTACGCGAACTTACCAGACCAGCTGCTCTCATTATAATCCGTACCACCAATTACCGCTCTTGCTGTCGGTTAGTTGGCAAGCGCTGCGTTCAAATTACCTGCATAAATATGCGTACCTCTTACGCGGTTAGTAGAATCAACATATGATACCTGTAATTTTCAATAACGGATTTGCTACACTATGGCATGATTATGTAGATGACAAAAATACACTCACAGCCTGGCTGTTTCTATGAGCTGATGATTTCTATTCAATAAGGAGTTATCGTTGATCATACCTGTAATCATTGCTATAATATGGAAGATGAAAAACCTATTATATTATGAATTTAGGAGTGCAATGCAGAGCATAGTGAGAAACAAAGTGTTCAGCATTGTGATCATTGTCGTTTTAGTCGCTGCGATGCTGTTTCCTTCAGCTACTTTGATGAATGTGTATAGTAACTATCAGGATCAGCAAAGCTCTTTTTATCAAGGGGAGAACTATTATCTGCTCAATGAAGATGGTATATCGACTTTGAGCTGGGCTAATGCCCGGGGTCTCCATCAGAAGCTCCTGGAGATCGAAGGCGTGCTCGGATTCGGGTATGGAGGTAATACAGCAGTACAAGTGTTTTCAAAATATACGGTGGAGGAGCTGCCTGTTCGCTGGGCTAATGAAGATCTGCTCTTATTCGAAGGCGTAGACAAGGAGAAACTCCGCGTACTCCAGACTCATAGTGATCGAATACATATTACTCCGAAAACCGCGGAGAAGTTATTGCCCGCAATACATCCCCAAGGAGAAGCTCTGGAGCTTCTTGGGGAGTCACTTTTGGTCAAAGAAGTCTACCATGAAAAGGCTGTTCGCTTTGACACACTTCTAGAATCCAATATGCTGGTAAGCCCGGACAACGTATCACCAACAATGAATACGGCGGTCATTCAGTTCAGTTCTTTTTCCCAATCGGTGTATGATGAAGTGCTAGACGTGCTGAAGTCCTATAATCCGGATGCCTCACTGTCGAGCTATGAGGCGTTTAAGGCTGAAGAGATGGCACAAGCCAACAAATCCCATGCTATTGCTATCGTTCTTTGCATATTGTTATGGCTGTTCACTCTGGTCAATATTATCTCCCTGCTAGTGTATAAGTTTGAGCGGGATCATTTGAAGTGGTCGTTGATGTTTGTGTTTGGAGGCGGTAAGAGAAGTGTGTACAGGCAGATATATGTGGAGCTGTTTGTGTATACGTTTTGTGCGTATATCCTTATGCTGCCGCTTCTGTATGTGCTCAAGCTTGTCATGGAACAGGTGAACATTCCGTTGGACATGAGTCTGTCTGTAGTTAGCGGTATCATTGCTATTGCTATGGGGATTACGATTATTTTCGGCTATATCTGGATTCGGAGCATTGACTTAAGAAACCTGCACAAGGAATTACATTTTCATTAAGGAAAAGGAGCATCGAAGTTGCTGTATACCTTCCAACTGGCTTGGCGGAGAATTATGCGCTCCAAGACCAAAACGCTGCTATCGGCTTTTCAATTGGGCATGGCTTTGACGCTTTTCGTTACCGTGCTCACCATATACCTTGGTGTGGAACATAGTATCCGGATGTACAAGCATGCATTTGGTTCGGATTTATACACCATTAATGTCCATGGCAGAGCGACCTCAGAAAGCGGCAGGCAGCCGTTTCAGTTCAGCAGTGAGCTGATGACACAGCTGCAGAGCGTAGATAAGATCAAGGTTTACATAGGCAGCTTTGAAGCAGGGCAAGACGGCAAGACAATACTATTATTAAGCGAAGAGCTTTACAAAACAGTAGTATCAGACAAAGGGATCCAATGGGATCTATTATCGAGGCTGGGCTATCGTTATTTATCGGAGAGCACTGAAGTGACTTCACTCCCGCCGAATCATTCCTCAAGTGTCACTTATGCCTGGATCCAAGGGGAGGTAAACCCTGAAACCAAGCGTACATTACTTCAAATTCTGGGACAGCATGGGGGAGACTTGTACTTCCATCTGGAAAATGTCCTGGGTGCAAGCCAGGAAAGTCTCAATACCGCGAAAGGACTTTCGTTAGTGTTCCTGATCTTTACGATATCGATTATGGTATGCTTCGCCATCGGTCATCTGGGAGCCGTGTTATTAGACTACTTGCGAAACAAAAGTAATTGGGCGATTCATCTGCTGTTGGGAGCCTCCAGAACACATATTATACTGAGCTACAATCTGCAGTTTATGATGATGTCTCTGCCTATACTACTATGTTCAACCATATTGTCATCCTTCGTTGTCTATTACTATGAGCCTGATTATGTACAGCAGCTGCCCTGGACCGTTCTAGCTGCTCTGCTGGTATTGACATGCATGACGTTGTTATCTGTCCTGCCATTCTTCAAATTTAAAAATACTCCACTGATCAGCCATCTATCGTGAAGCCGAGAATAAGGAGGTCTGCTTATGTTAACCCTCTCTCATATATGCAAGTCCTATATTCATACCAGCAATCCAAAGAGCTCCTTGAAGGTACTGGAGGACATTACACTAGAAATTCAGTCAGGCGATTATATTGCGATTCTAGGTACTTCTGGAGTGGGAAAATCTACACTGCTTCATATTATCGGCTTGCTGGACAAGCCGGATCGCGGGAGCATTTGGCTTCATGATCAGGCTGTTGACACTTTATCTAATAAAGAGTATACCAAGGTAAGGAATGAAATGATCGGCTTCGTGTTCCAGGATTTCAAGCTTATTACGGATATGACCGTTTTTGAAAATGTAGAGATCCCGTTGATTTATGCCAACAAGCTGAATAAGCACCAGCGGAGGCAGCGGATTATGGATGTATTGGAGCAGTTACAAATATCGGATAAAGAGCGGGTGTTCCCGAGTGAGCTTTCCGGAGGACAAAAGCAGCGGGTGGCCATTGCAAGAGCACTGGTCAATAAGCCGAAGCTGCTCATTGCGGATGAGCCTACAGGAAATTTAGATTCTGACATAACCCATGAAATTCTGGAGCTTCTCCAAAGACTGCATCAGGAGGAGAAGCTGACCCTTGTAATCGTTACCCACGACATAGAGGTGGCTGAGCGGGCCAATAAAGTGTATCGTTTAAGTGAAACAGGATTAAACCTATTGTAGAAAGCAGGATTGTGTACATGTCAGATTTAAGCAAGCAGCGTTACCGGTTTAGTGAAGCACCTATATGGAATGTGCAGCGACAGTATTATGAAGAGAAAGGCACGGAGGCCTGGAGAAATGACCAGGTTCCTCAATATGTAACGAGCAATCCGATGATTGCCGGAGCCTATGCAGAGATGATTCTGGGATTCCTTCAGGATCGGATGAATCAGGAAGACGGTGCGGACTCCGTAGTGTACATTGTGGAGCTTGGCGCCGGCGCCGGACGCCTGGCTTATCATGTGCTGCAGGAATTAGGTGAGCTCCGGGATTATGCGGGAATGGAGCTGCCTCCCTTCCAGTATATTATGACAGATCTGCCCATGAGTAATGTGGTGGCTTGGAGGGAGCATCCCGCCTTGCAGTCTTTTATTACTGAGGGAATTCTGGATTTTGCGCGCTTTGATGCTGTCCGGGATACCGAGCTGAACCTGATTGTATCGGGAGCTACCCTGCATCCGGGGGATGTGAAGCAGCCGTTAATTATAATCGGAAACTACTTCTTTGACAGCATCCCGCAAGAGCTGATTTATGTTGGCGATGGGAGCATCTATGAAGCGGATGTGTATATTGAAGCGCCTGTACAGTCAGCGAATTCCTTGCGTCCTTCCGAGTGGCTGGATCAAATCACGCTGAGCTATGAGCACCGGCGGGAACCGAAGTACGAGCATCTTTCTTACCCGTACCGCAGTACGATTGCGTTGTATCAGGAGGAGCTGGAGGACTCGCATATTTTATTTCCTGCTGCCGGACTGGATTGTTTAGAGCGTTTATCCCGGTTATCGGAGCAAGGCTTTTTGCTCATAACGGCTGATAAAGGAGATCATCTCCTTGATAGCTGGAAATTTGCAGAGCCGCCCATTTTGACATTGCATGGCAGCTTTTCTTTGACGGCGAACTACCACGCGTTTCAGCATGTGTTTGAGGAGAGAGGAGGAGAAGCATTATTTCCCTCTCAGCACTACAAGAATCTAAATGTAGGCTGTATTCTCAGCCTGAACAATCCCAAGCAGTACGCACATACGCGTTTAGCATACCGTCGAAGCATTGAACGCTTTGGTCCGGATGAGTTTTTCAGTCTGAAGGAATGGGTGGATGTCCGTCTGGATCATATGGGCTTACAGCAGATCTTCAGCTTCTGGCGTCTAGGAGGCTATGACACAGAGTTTTTCGTGCAGAGCACCAAACGGCTCTCCGAGCTGTTGCCGGACGCGAACGATGAGGAGAAGCAGGATTTGCTGAGCGGCATTGAACGCATGTGGTCCTCCTACTACGTTCTGGCACAGCGCTACGATGTAGCACTGGATGCGGGATTGATCCTGTTTGAGATGGAACTGTATGAGCACTCCAAGCGCTATCTGGAGATATCCGTCCAGCAGCGCTATGATGAGGTTCCATCCACCGTCTATTATTGCCTGGCGATCTGCTGCTTTGAGCTGGATCTGATGGAGGAGGCAGTGCAGTATTTGCGGGAATTGTTAGAGCTGGAGCCGGATCACGAGGAGGCTTTGGCCTTGCTTGACCATTTCGAGCCATCGACCGATCTGAGTATGTAACAAGCATAGATTCATCCTTACATAGCCGTTTGAAGCTTCGAGGCCGAAGCTCCAAACGGCTATGTGTTTACCCTGACCTTCACCTGGAAAAGCATGACCTCCCCCCATACTCACCGGTACAGCCATACCCCGCGGTTGTGCTATCCCCCGCGGTCCCGCCACATCAACCAGCCGGGCAATCCTGTTGACGCGATCCCTGCTAACATATATTATGGATACTAGCTATCTATAATAGTCATCGACGTAACACGGAAAGGAGAAGACCCTTGCAGTTTTCCAAAAGCACAGACTATGCCTTGCATGCCTTAATCCACCTGGGACTTTCCGGGAAAAGTCAGAATGTAGGGATCAAGGCCCTGTCCAGCACGCTGGGCGTCTCCGAAAGCTATCTGTCCAAGATTATGTCCAAGCTGAGGCAGGATGGCATCATTCGTGCGGTCCCCGGAGTGAATGGCGGATATGAGCTGGCGAGGCCGGCAGAACAGATTTCCTTTCTGGATGTCATTCTGGTGATCGAAGGACGGCAGCAGCTGTTTGAATGCTCGAACTCCAGATCCCAGCAGCACCAATTACTAGTGGGGCAGGAGCCGGGTGCAGCCACGGAGGATGTCCAGTGTCGCCACAAACCGAAGGTATGCCTGGTTGAGAAAGTCATGCTCGGCGCCGAACAGCAGCTGTACCAGTATTTGCAGGAGCATACCATCCAGTCGGTTCTGGATGAGGCACTGACTTCCTGCAGCCCGCAAGAAGACAAGAAGTAATGAGCTTCTTGCGCTTTAATTATGGATATTATAGATCTATATTGGAGGTTAGAGAAAAATGAAGAATATTCACGTGGATGTTGTTGTGATTGGCGGCGGTCCGGCCGGAATGAACGCGGCTCTCGTGCTGGGTAGGGCAAGGAAAGAGGTTGCACTTATCGATGCAGAACGCCCTCGGAATGCGGTAACTTCCCGGATGCATGGCTTTCTAACCCGTGACGGCGTTGCGCCGAGCGAATTTCGCAGAATGGCCAGAGAAGAGCTGGGCGCCTATCCTTCGGTATCCATTTACGGGGAAAGCGTAACGTCAATCTCTGGGGCAGACGGCGCGTTCCAGCTTCAATCATCGGAAGGCACAGTATTCAAATGCAAAAAAATACTGTTCGCTGTAGGAATGAAGGACTCTCCGCTGCACATTCCAGGACTTGCGGAGGTGTACGGAAAAAGCGCCTTTGTCTGCCCCTACTGTGATGGATGGGAATTGAGAGACCAGCCGCTCGTTATTATTCAGAAAGGGAAGGAGCTGCTGCATTTTGCTCCTGTGATCGCAGGATGGACAGATCGTTTCTCGGTCTGCACGAACGGACCGGATGAGCTGACAGATGCCGAGCGAGAGGAGCTGAAGAGAAAAGGGGTGCCGCTGTTTGATTCGCCAATCCGGAGGATTGAATCCCGTGACGGCCTTGTGCAGGAGGTGGTGCTGGAAGACGGAACGGCCGTGGCATGCCGGGGGATCTTTTTCAAGCCTCAGCTGATGACAGGCTCGGATTTACCGCAAAGCATCGGGTGCGAGATGACGGAGGCCGGAGCGGTCGTAGTTAATGAGCTCGGCAAAACGAGCCTTCCCGGGGTGTTTAGTGCCGGCGATGCCGCATCCCCGTTCCATCAGACCATTGCTGCCGCATCGTCAGGATCTCTGGCCGCGGTGATCCTCAATAATGAACTGAATATGGAGGCTTGGAGGAGAGAGGCATGAACCATTTTTACGGTGATGCTATGTGGGGAAAGCCTGGAAAGTTGAGAGTGACGTCAAGCTGGATAGCATGCGCGTAAAGGGAATGAATCGGGCACCGTTACGGTTCAGGAGGGGGGACGCTACGGCAAGGTGCTGATCTCTCTTCAGGATCAGCGAATGCCCATGCTCCCGTAAATGAAGAACCATTGCCTATGCCCAAGCATACGGTATAGCACCACTTTTGAATGATGAGAGGGTGTGACCGGGGTGGTAGGTATTTCATTAACGGGCATTCATTATGTATATCTGGCGTTTATCGTGTTCATTCTGACGCTAATGATCCGGCGGCGGGATACAACAATGATTTGTGTGGCGGGATTATTTGCTCTGGGATTCTTGGCAGCCGAGACGCTGGTTGGATCGGTGTCCGGGGTATTTCATTCGTTCATCTATGCTACCAAGGAGCTAATGGGCACCATTATGATCATTTCCATCATTGTGGCCATGAGCCGGGTGCTGATCCGCACGGGCATCCATGAGACGATGGTGGCTCCGCTGACGAGCTTCATCAAGACCCCGGCGATGGCTTTCTGGGGGATTGGTCTGATTATGATGCTGACCTCCTTTTTCTTCTGGCCGTCTCCGGCAGTCGCCCTGATTGGAGCGGTGGTGCTTCCGGTAGCAGCCCGTGTTGGCCTGCCTGCGCTAGGAGCGGCCGTAGCGATGAATTTGTTCGGCCACGGGATTGCATTGTCCGGTGACTACATCATCCAGGGCGCGCCGAAGCTGACGGCAGATGCTGCGGGACTCCCGGTGTCCAGTGTCATTCAGGCAAGCGTACCGCTGGTCATCATTATGGGGCTGGTGACTACGAGCGTAGCCTTCTGGATGATGCGGCGGGATCTGAAGAACGGCACCTGGCGGGATGGGCTGGTAGCGGAGCCGTCAGCAGCCGGGGCGCTTCGCGGCAGTGATCAGGATGAGGGAGCCCCGCCCGTGCTCACGCGAAATCTCCGGCGCGCTCTGGCTGTGATCATTCCGCTGCTGTTTGTGGCCGATGTCGCCGCAATGTTCATGCTTCGGCTCCAGGGCGGGGATGCGACTGCGCTGGTGGGCGGGACGGCCGTCTTCATTCTGGTCGGGGTCACGCTGCTGGCACATCGGAACCAGGGTCTGGAAAAGGTAACGTCTTATATGATTGACGGGCTGGTATTCGGCTTCAAGGTGTTCGGCCCTGTTATCCCGATCGCGGCGTTCTTCTATCTTGGCGATGCGGCCCTGACGGAGCTGTATGGCGCCGTCCTGCCGGAAGGCTCGCAGGGCATTGTCAACGATCTGGGCATGGCCTTGGCCGGCGTTGTACCGCTGAACGGTGCCGTCGGTGCAGTGACGCTGACGATCACCGGAGTCATCACCGGGCTGGACGGCTCCGGCTTCTCCGGCATTTCCCTCGCGGGATCTATTGCCCAGCTCTTTGCTGCAGCTACAGGATCAGATGCAGCAACCTTAACGGCACTGGGCCAGGTGGCCGCGATCTGGGTGGGCGGCGGTACGCTCGTGCCATGGGCATTGATCCCTGCGGCCGCCATTTGCGGAGTCAGTCCGTTTGAGCTGGCGCGCCGGAATCTCAAGCCGGTGCTGATCGGGCTGCTGGTGACAACAGCCGCCGCGATTTTTCTCATCTGAGCAGGTTCTGAACAGGAAGAGCCGGAGCAGGCCTGCTCCGGCTCTTGGTTGATCCAGCTTATTTGCTGCCCGCTTGATAGACGAGAGGATTAAGGGGGCTGGCAGCGAGGTCGCCAGGAGCCAGTCCGGGCAGCCATTTGTTCAAATCGCTCTCTTGCGCCTTACTCTCCGGGTTGGCGATCACCGTACCGTCAGCTACATAAATGATCGTCATCACTTTACGCATCTGGTCTGTCGAGTTACCGGGAGCGCTATGGATCGTCCACCCCGCGTGGAAGGTCGCATCTCCGGCAGCCATCGCCCCGTAGTTGACCTGCGGAATGTGCTTGGCCTCAATGAACTGACCCAGTGTAGTGTGGGACTCATCGGAAATTTCCTTGCGGCTCACATAGCCCAGCTTGTGGCTTCCTGAAGCAAATGTCATCGTACCGACCTCTTGCGGAACCGGAACGAGAGGCATCCACATGGTAATGGTATTTGCCGTATCCAAAGGCCAGTAGATCTGGTCCTGGTGCCACGGCGTATGACCGCCTCCTTGAACATATCCACCTGCCAGTATTTTTCATACAAATATTCCCCAATAATAAACTAAAACGGCATCCTCTGCCGCGGGGGTGCCTTTTGGCGTTCGTCTTATTCATCAGTCCAGTCCAGGAAGGGGATCGACAAGACCGCGTCTAAAGGATTGTCTTCACATGAGTCGTTATATTTTGTTTCGATTCGCCTATATTCTATAGCGAAGCCATGAGCCCAACTTTTTGATTAGCGTAGTAGTCAACTTTTTCATTGACATTCACAACTATTTTAATATATTTTAATTTTAAATGTAAATAAATAGAGTTAGAGGGTGATAATGTATTATATCTGCTTAAGCTTTTTTACAACTGTAAGTGATAATGGCAAAGTATGAAGTTGCACCAGTGTCTATACATAATAGTTTAATACTAAAGTTTTAACTTGTAGATATGCACATCACTAAATAAGTCGAGGAGTGATACTTTTGAAGAAAATGATCGGATTATTGTTGGTTATGGTATTAGTTATGCCTATTAATGCTTTTGCCGCTGAAGTAAATAATATGTCACCTAAAGTGGAAGCCCCAGAGGACTTTGCATTACTTAATGAATATAACTTAATAGAGGGTCAATATGTTTGTGTAGACGATACTCAGGCCGTTGTATCAGTTAATCAAATTGATCCTCTTGCTACTTGTTCTGGAAGTGGAGGATATGCTCGTATAAATTCTGCTTTCGGTCCAGGAGGTGCAATCAGTTGGGAGGTTAACCCACGGTTCTCTACTCTTCACACGTTTTCAGGTGCTATTGTGGTGTATAAGTATTATGGAGTACTTCCTGTACTAAATGATACTATACCCGTAAGTTGTACTGGAGCATTAGGTGGAGCCTGTGGAGATGATTATGTTCCATTGGGTTTGAGTAGTGGATCATATAGTATTAGTTTGACTGGTACAGCGAGAGATGCTTCTGGACTATTTTCGTGGGTAGTTCCACCATGCGAAATAGGATTGAGTATTTAATATGACACTTTCACGTCATCATAAGCAATTAAATATTTCAAATATACTTCCAATGGATTTGAATTTTCTATTATTTATTGAGAGCGTTTATACTTGCTTTCATGAAGAAAAGGACGTTTTTCCAGGGAAACATTTTAATTTAAATGAATCTGAATTACTTCAATCTGATAGCTTTGCAGAAATTCTTAACATGTGTTGGGATGAGAGTATAGTTGACTTAAAACAGCAACAAAAAACTGGGAATCCTCATAGTTCGATTCATTTCAAACAATGTTATTCAAAACTATTCAGAGATAATACAGGATCTGATACATCTGAAATGGTGTGGGATGCTTTCTCTTTGTGGTGGTGGTCCGAGTATGGAATTAAGGCTTATATGGAAAACTATACGGATCTATTTATTCCAAAAATTTCTGATCAGATCTGGGAAGAACTTTACAAGAAAAACATTGGGGTTAGTGAAGGAAACTCTCTATACCTAATTTTATTATTCAAACAACCTGAAAAAGTGTTTCCAAAGAATACAAGTAGGCTATTCTTTACAAGCATAAATAAATTTGTCACCAGAAAAGAATTAATAGTCAAAGAGATAGTTCAATTATTTGATTAGTTTTATGTATTACAAAAGCCCTAATCCTATGATTAGGGCTTTAAATTTATTATTTAATTCCGATTTCATGACGTATTCAAGCTGCAATACGGCATGTCGCCGCATCAATATTTACTCCATATGCGCATCCAGCACGCTTGCGAGCTGCTGCGGCAGTCTGATTGGACCCAGGAGGAAATCGCGGCATATTGCGGATTCTCCAGCGTCCATCATTTTTCCAAAATGTTCAAATCCCGCATGGGCCTCTCGCCCGGAAAGTATCGCAGGCAAGGCTCATCTCCGCACCTGTAATGCACTCATTAAACGCTCGCTTCAAGCTACCGGATCTGTGTTAAATCCGGCAAAAATCGTCTGCGTTCCCGTTACAGTGTCGGTCCAGGTGCCGATATAGCCGTAGGGAGGGACGCTTTTGATGTCGATATAATCTCCAATGAGCGGAACCGGGGTAGGGCTGCCTTCGTTGGGGTTGAAGGATTGAGCGGTGACCCGCTGATTGGTAAACGTATTGCCGCCGTCAATGGAACGCGCAGTAAATACATCCAGGTCAAAGCCATCGATCCGGTTTGAGTAATAAATGACATTCACGACACCGACTAACGGATCCACATCCAATGCCGGAAAAAAGCTCTGGGAATTGGCAGGTGCCCCGGTGATCGAAACCGGTGGAGACCAGCTCTGCCCCTGATCGGTAGATTTCGAGAAGAAAATATCCGAATAGCCCAAGCGGAAATCCTGCCAGACGGCATACAGGTTGCCGGAGGTCGAAAGCGTTGTAATATCTGCTGCAATATTAGGAAAGGTCAGTACGCGGAATCCGTATCCGGGGACCGGCAGCACGATCGGCACCAGATCCACGGGGGAGATCACGACGGACGGCTCAAAGGTCTGCCCCCCATCCAGAGATCTCCTTAGAAAAAAGGTAGGCGAGGGAGGATTCGTCGTAATCCATGTTGCAAACACACTGCCGGTCTGGCTTACGGTAATATCAGGACGTTCTACGACATCGCTGGGGCTGGACAGCAGCACTGGCTGCTCCCAGGTTACCCCCTGATCGAGAGAACGCTGAAAGAAAGCGACCGATCGGGCATTGGCCTCAATGTTGAACTGGCGGTTATAAGCAGCATAGAAATTGCCGATAAAAGGGCTGGCCGTCGCATTGTCCACCTCAATCGCCGGCTCATCATTATTGATGTACAGCCCATAGCCCGGCGCTACGGTGACCGGAGGAGAAAAGGTGACTCCGTTATCTGTAGAACGGTAGACCACCGTCGTGCCGCTGAAAGCGCCGGGAAACGCGTGCACCGCGATGACGAAGGTAGAAGGGAACGCATAGGCGACAAATGGCGCCTCGGAACCGGTGAAGCCATCTGGTAAAGGCAGAACCTGCACATTCCAGGTGCCGCCGCCGTCAAACGAGGTATACGCCCCGACCAAGGGGATATTGCCTTCAAAATAAACGGAGGTCGCCACCATATTGTTAACACTGAGCAAATTGACAGCAATCGTAGGCTCGAAGCGGGGCGGGCCGCCCGGAGTCACTTGAAAATTAAATATGGTCATGGATCCAGCACCTTTCTGTTAGGGTGGTCTTTTTCTCCGCGGCGCTTTCGGGACAGCACCTTATGCATGGAATTAAAATGACGGACATAATGCGCAGCCGAGAATCGCTGGTGCATCAATGCCTCGGCGCTATCTACAATGAGGCTTCGAAGAACAGCATTCTCCATCATCAACAGAGCAGAACGTTGCGCCTGCTTGATATTCCCCATCTCGTAGAACAGTCCGGTTTTGCCGGGATAGAGAAAGGCTCTGATGCCATCGGAATCTGTAGCCAGCACAGGGCATCGGCAGAGCATCGCTTCAGCTACTGCATATCCGAACCCTTCCGTGATGGATGTCGAGCACAGCAAACCGCCGGAGTCGCCAATGATGGATAAATAGTCGGCCATAATCTCATGCGGGACGTTGGAGTACTGAATCAATGCTTCGGACAGCTGCAGTTCCGCCACCATCTGCTGAAACGCCGCCTGCTCTTGGGGATGAAACAGGGTATCATCGCCGAACATCCATAGATACATATCCGGATACCGCTGCTTCAAGGCCGCGCCGAGCTTCAGAAAATCTCTCCAGTTCTTGTTCTTCTCAATTCGCCCGATCCATCCCAGAATAGGAAAGGGCTTAGGCGGATAAGGAATGTAATGAAAGCGCTCGGTATCGAGCGGGTTGTCAAAGCAGAAGTGCAGCTTACCGGGAAAGAGCTCCTTCATCATATTTTGAATATGAGAGGTTCGGGGATAGAGCAGCGCCGTTGCATAAGCTTCAATGCGGGCTTGATAATCCACCAGAATTTCCCGGGCCGTTTCCACGGTGCCGAGTCCCTGGATTTCATAAATGAGATGGCCAGTATAGCCCCATTGATGCATCCATTCCATTAATTGAATATCGGAACAGATGACAATGGTATCGTAATGCTCCCGGCGGATTAGAGCTTGAATCTGCTCCGGATTAGACAGAATGAAGGTCTTAATGCCCTTGATGTTCTTTCGTCCCTCTCCATCATGGGTGTACAACAAATGGCATTCGATGCCGTGCTGCATTAAGGCTTTGCAACGCACCCGATTCAAGGTTTCCATGCCGCCGCTGGGATTGAAAAAGGTAAAGAGCACCTTCATAGCAAGCCCTCCTGTCGTTGTGACATCATGTACGTCTTCAGCCGGGCCCGAAGCGAGTCGGTCCGAAACAGCTCGTGCTGGATCGCACGAAACTGAAACGGCACACCCGGATAGCGGTAATCGACATCGGAATGAGTGCTGTTGTAGTAATTAGATTCCACCTCGGCCGGAGCTTTGAGCAGCTGCTTCGTGAGCACCTCCAGATCAGTGACTGCAGCAAAAGGCTCAGTGCCGATCATCATGGCGAAGGGAGTCTCGATCATCTGTGCTGCATAATAGACTGCCTGATCTTCTCGTTCCCCCGGCAGCCACATGAATTTGGTCAGTGGATGCGGAATATTGGATAGAGCGGCGGATACACTTTCATCTGGACTTAAATCCAGAATGGCCGTGACGTAATTGCTGAAGCTTTGATCATACAAATTCTCGATTCTTGCCACGTCCACAGGACTGACGGTGGACAGGGGGTAGATAACCGTGAGGGCATGCGGAATGCCTTGGCGCACTCGTGCCTGATGGCGTGCCAGATGGTACGTATATCTCCACTGGCGATGCCGGGCTTCGTCCTTCAGGGAGGCGGATACACTGAAGGTGGAGTCAACGCGGTAGTCCATCAGCTCTACAGGCAAATAGCGGATATCACAATGCTCGGTCAGACGCAGCCAATATTCATAATCCTCTACAGGTACCATATGATATCCGTCAATAAGCTTCGCATATTGAGCCTTGTACATGAAGGACACGCCGATGATACAGGCATCCAGCAGCTTGTCTTTAGCGCTGGATTGATACTTGCGCTGGGCTGCCAGCTGATATTCACTGTGCAAGGGCGTCCCCTCATTCGATATGGACTGAAAGGAGGAGTATACCAGACCCAGCTCCTCCGGTCCCTCTGACAGCCGCTGACGAAGCCGCTGCAGGAAATCGGGATAATAAATATTGTCGCTGGAGACCCAGGTTACATATCGAATGTCCGGAAAGGTGAACAGCTCCTCGAAGCCCTTGTTCAGGGCTGCAGCAACTCCTCGGTTCTCCGGCTGCGGCAGAAGAACGAAACGGTCGTCTTCACCGATATATTCCCGGACAAGCGGCTCCATCTCCGGAGCCCCGTCTATGACTACGATCACGATAAAATGCTCGTAGCGCTGGCTGCGAAGGGAGTCTATAGCCGCTCGTAGAAATTCGGGCTCTTGCTTGTATAATGGCATCACAACACCTACGTCGATCATGCAAGCCACCTCTTTTTTTATACATTCAGTTACAGCACAGTATACGGCAGCCACAGGAAGATGCCTGTGCGAATCGTCTCTTCATGAGAAAGAGAGCAGGATGCTCTGCAGCTGCCTGCTCTCTTTGAGGTGAATCCTAGACCGGGATCGACAAGCTGTTGGTTGGAGTCAGCTCGGACTGCAGCACCCGCTGGTCTGTAACGAGATTTCCGAACTCATCGATGCCATAGCTGGACATCACGACTTGGCTGAACGGTGATGTGATACTGTATTGAACCTCATAAGAGACATTGCCGGCAATGAAGAACTGGCGGATGTTTGCTGAATTGGCGGGCAGTGTAAAGCCGGTGACGTACAGGGGAGTCAGAATCAGCGTGGACTCCGGAACGCCAAACACGACAACTACAATGGAGGCACTGGAAGAGCCGAGGTTTCTGGAGTTAACGATCAGGTTCGTAGCCGCAGTTCCGGTTGCCCGGGTATTGGTAATTAAGCTGGTTGTAAAGGTCGCCATGGTACAGACCTCCTCTGTTCACTTTAATCCGAGGTGCCGGTGAAATTGAAGCTTTCCGGTCCGACACGCGTAACGCCAAGGGCGGTGGTGCTTACAAATACAGAATAAGCAGCAGCTGTCGTATTCGGCGCATTGAAGTCCGAACCGGAGAAGGCAATTAATTGCGGACCCAGGATTGAGAGATCCAGGCTTCGGGCAGCCGAGAATACGATGGTGTCGGATGGTGTCAATCCCCGGGTTACAAACACGGTTACAGTAGTGGCTACGGGCAGCAGCGGAAGCTGGACGGCAAGCACACCGGAAAATTCAACCCGGGTCAAGCCAGAGGCACCTGCTGAAAGATCAAGCGTCTGCTGGGCAATGAGGTCAGGTGCACCTAGTGCGGACAGCGGAATAGAAATGGAATTGGCGTAGCTGGCATTCTGGGATGTCTTTGAATCCAGAAACTGTGCAGGCATAAGTGATCATCTCCTTTCTCGGTATCGTATGCTTCTGGTCAAGACAAAGCGTGGATGTTCATCGCGGGCAATGCGTACAATTTAATAGACTTTGATAGCTCGTAAGGCAATGCACCCAAATGAAAGACGATGAAGGATATGGTAAAATAGCAGGGTCTAATAGAAGATACATAGGAAAAGGAGCGTACCTCATGAAAAAGAATTGGAATCAGGCGTTGCTATCGCTGATGATCTCAGCCGGATTGCTGGCAACGGCCGCAGCCCCGGCTGCTGCCGCACCTGTATCTCCGGTTGTCAGTATGGAAGGACAGGTGCTGGAGTACAGCACAAGCAAGCCGATGGTGGAGAAGGGTACAACGTATGTACCACTGAGATGGACACTGCAGGAGCTGGGCGTCAAGCTGGCTCAGGCTTCGGAGGATACGATCTACGTTATTACGGACGGAGATTCCAAGATTCTGAAAGCCAAGCTTCTGAAGATGAACGGTGTCACCTACGCTCCGATCCGGGTGGTCGGAGAGGCTGCCGGCTATGCGGTAGCCTGGGATGCCAAGACCCGTACGGTCATCCTTACGGCTTCTGTCAAGGAGGCGGTACAGGCTGCTGCGGGCCGCGGATTTATGTGGGAGATAGAGAGCGGTGGCAATACCGTATACCTGGTCGGCTCAATGCATATTGCGGACGAGAGCTTCTATCCGCTGCGACCGGAGTTTGATGAAGCTTTTGCCGAGGCGGACTATCTTGGCGTCGAGATTGATGTAAGCAAAGCGGCGGATGAGGCTCAGCAGCAGCTTATCATGAAGCTCGGTATGTACCAGGATGGCACCACCCTGAAGGATCATATCTCCGCAGATACGTATGCCAAGCTGGGAGAAGTGCTCCGTCAGAGCGGTATTGCGCCGGATGCACTGGATGTCTTCAAGCCGTGGGTGGTAGAGAGCACGCTGGGCAGCCTGCAGGCGTCGGCGGCGGGCTATGAGGCTGCAGCGGGGATTGATCTGTATTTTGTTCAGAAGGCCATGGAGAAGAGCATTCCTGTGCTGGAGCTTGAATCCTACGAATCCCAGCTGAGCATGTTTAACGGCTTCTCCCAGGAGCTGCAGGAGCGCAACCTGAACACTGCGCTGGAGCAGTTCAACCAACTGGACCAGAGTGTGAAGCAGATGGCCCAGATGTGGAAAACGGGCAACGAAGAGCAGCTGCTGGAGCTGACAAACAGTGTCTCGGAGGATGCAGAGTATGTTCAGGCGATGCTGATTGACCGCAACATTGGAATGGCCGACAAGATTGATGGCTATCTCCGGAACGGCAAGAATGAGGAGTATTTCATTGTCGTTGGGGCAGCGCATTATCTGGGTGAGCATGGAATCATCAAGCTGCTGGAGGACAAGGGCTATACGGTGAAGCGGAAGTAGTGTGCAAGACGGGCATCATATTTTAATGTAGACGATCGATATACGCATAGCGGAGCAATATGTAAAAGGAGTCGCCATGGCAAGATACTCTTGCCATGGCGACTCCTTTTTTAACGATATAGATCTCCTCGCAACCGCTTTAGCCAGCCGCGCTGGCCGGCTTGGTAATGAACAAGTCGAAATGAGTCGCATTTGCGGTCAATTGAATCAGCTCCTCCGGCGATACCAGCGTCAGCAGCTGATCGTGACCGATGATATAAATGCTGTACTGCCTGCTTCGAAATTTGTCCAGCAGTGCGAGACAGTCATAGCCCTGCATCTCCCACGCCTTCTGGTTGTATTCCATAAACAGCTTGGAGCCCGGCTTTCGTTCCAGAATTTCCACAAGATCATCGAGGATGAGCGGCTCCGCGCCTTCGATGTCAACCTTGATGACATCGGCAGCAATGTCAGGCAGGTAATCCCGCAGCCGGACCGTGGTCACCTCAATGGCCTGGAGAGGATCTGTATCCTTAATGGCCGAAACCAGGCTTTCAATGATGCTGGCTGAAGCCGTCAGCATGGTTGGAGAATACAGAGACAGCGTGCCTTCCTGATTACTCAGTGCAGCTTTATGAATTTCCATATGATAGAACCCGTTAATAAGCTTGCTTTTTAATAAATTCTGGTGGTGAAAAGGGTTAGGCTCAAAGGTATGGACCTTGCCGCCAGGTCCTGTATGCAGGGCAGCAATCAGCGAATAGTAGCCGCAGTTGGCTCCAATGTCCAGAACCGTTGCTCCCGGAGAGAGGGAGGCGGTGAACAGCTTGGAAATCCAGGACTCCCAGAAGCCATCAGCAATCAGATGGGCACTCATGGACAGCTCGCGGGTATCGACATAAATTTTGGGCCCTGCTTCCAGCTGGGTTAGATACGTGTAATCTCCAAGATAAGCGCTAACTCTGCTCATGATACACCTCGGTTTCGTAATATTGGGTGATGACCCGCTCTAGATTCCGGTGGATGATTCTGCCGATGCTCTGTGTAGAATACTTAGGGAAAATACTTTGTCTTCCGATCTGCGCCCGCTGCTTGGCTTGATCATAGCGGCGATATACATCGCGCAGTAGCTGGATCAGATGCTCAATGCTGGGCTCTGCCCACAGATGGCCCTTGAAGTGAGCAGGCATGGAAGAGGGGACTTCAACCAGCCGCTCGACATCAATTAAATAGCTGTTCTGCTCATTCATAAATTCCAGCTGAGCACTCCAATTCGTCCCGATGACCGGTACCTCCAGGGCCATAGCCTCCATGTAGGGCCGCCCCCAGCCCTCACCTCGTGTAGGCAGGACAAAAGCATGACAGGAAGCGTACAGCTCCAGCATTTCCTGCTCCGTCAGGCGAGCATCAAGGACTAGCACATGCGGAGGAGAATGAAGCTGGAGCTCCCTTGTAAACTGTTCAATGAGCTGGGATATTCGAGCATTGGGCTCATTAATCTGGCTCACCTTCAGCACCAAAGTGACATCGTCTTCCTCTGTGAAGCTGGATAAATAAGCTCGAAGCAGTAAGTCCCAGCCTTTACGGATGCTCCAGTCAAATACGGAAAGAAAAGCAAAGCTGCGGGCTCCGGGAATAGCTGAGCGTTGTAGTGAAGTAAGAGAATATTTTCGTTCATCCAGCACACCGGGTACCACCTGAAGCTTCAAAGGATCCACACCGGAAGCTACAAAGGTGTCAAAGTTAAACTGCGAAGGCACCCACACCTCTGTCAATGTATTGAGCACCTGAACCCAATCTGCCGGAATTCGGTCCGTCTCGAACATGGTCCGGCCAATGCTGATCGGGGCGCGGGGCATGCTGAATAAGTGGGCAGGGGCAGCTTGCATGTGAATCAGCGGAGGCTGCTTGAATACCGCGTACGCATTCCCGATCTGCTCTTCCGGCGGTTCAGGTACAGAGCTTGCCGCATCCATAGCCCGGACCTTGATCAGGTAGGGGTACGGTTTCAAGCTCTCGATAAAATGCCGCTGCTCCGAAGCATATCCAGTCGCATTATAGAACGGGCAGTCCCAGTGAATACCAATCTCTTCACGCTGAAATGCTTTGTAGGCATTCAGCCGGCCATCCTCAGGGTTATGAAGGGTGCCTTGGCCTTTCAGGCTCCAGATGCCATATTCCAGCAGCGAGCATACGGCGCTAAATGACTCGGTAGCGGCTTGACCCTGGTATACGATGAGCGTACTGCCAGCGGCAGCGCGGCTGGAGCACCAAGTGGTCCAGTCAATAAGCTCCTGGGTGTCTACACCGTCACTCAGCAGCAGGACAACAGAAGCATTTACGCTTGCGGCGTCATATTCCGCGAGCGACTGTCCGACCTCCGCCCAGAGAACCTGTTGACCGGGATGAAACCACGACATGGCGGCCTTCTCCCATAAAGGCTGAATGTCTGAAGAAACCTCCGAATGCGAAGACCAGACCCACTGAACCTTTTCGCAGTCCCCTTTTGCCGCCGAGAGAAGCCGCCCATTATTGGTAAATAACGAGGAGATCTTCTTGGCTCCGGCTTCTCTGAGCTCCTTCACTTCTTCTAGACGCTGCACGGCCTTCTCCATCCCGGGAGTGCAGTTCAGGGCTTTCTGAAACTCCTCTACCGCGTTCACATCGGCATTGAGATCAAGATACGTTTCCCCCATCTCCTTATGCAGCTCCCCGAGTAGAAGCCGGAGCGCTCTTACAGCCACCTGAAAATAAGGGATTTGTAACGAATGCACCGGAATATGAAGCTTCTTGGCCTCATTGAAGGCGTGAATAGCGAGGGACCAGGACTGCATTTCACTATAGCAGATACCCAGCAGCATCCAGGCGGTTCCGGTGCTTTCATCCGTCAAATCGGAATAACGGGACTGTCCTTCCTCTGTAGCTTGTTCTGTAATGGGTACGAGCAGGGATATCGCCTGCAGAAACCGGCGTGCTGCAATATATTTTGAGGCTAGCTGCATATGAAGAGAGGCATAGTGAGGATACCGCTGGACGAGGGCGGCCAGCAGGCCCTCAGCCTTGACCTCCTGTTCCCGTTGGCTGCAGGCGGTTACAGCTGACAGCTCCCGCCGAAGCTGCTGTTCTGCAGATGGACCGCACCAGGAAGACTGCCTGGACCAGAGCTCCAGGATATAGCGGCCTGCCAGAGAAGCAGTCTGCTGCCAGGTGTAGCTGGAGCGTATATTGCTGCTGGCCAGCCTGCCCTTCAAGTGGATGGTATCACGATGCTGAAAGGCATATCTCATGGCAGCTTGCAGCGCTTTTTTGTCGATATCAATCCAGGTGGGTTCATCCAGTGTCGCCAAATCCCCAATCTTCGCTTCCGGATGTCTAAACAGCCTGGAGGGAACGAATATAGCCTCATCATGGTTCAGCCATTCAGAGGCAGGCCCCTGGTCCGGCACGATGACTGCAGTGCCGCAGGCAGCAGCCTCCGCAATGGGAAGGCCGAACCCTTCTCCCCGAAACGGAAACACCGCACAGTCACAGCTCCGGTACAGATCTGCTAATTGCTGGCTGCTTAAGTGGAGATCGGTATACAGAATCTGCGGAGAGTGCGGGTTGTCTTTGGCATCCAGCACGCGCTGCTGCATGGAAATTCCATGATAATGCGTGGTGTTTCCGTGATCCTTCACAATCAGGCTGACGGGCTCTTCCGGGCTGAATTCCTCCAGATACGCATCCAGCAAAATGTCAAAGCCCTTCCGGGCAATGCTGCCGCCAACATACAGAAAGCGAAAGGAAGTGTCTATAGCGGCAAAGGACTCTTCTTTCTCTTCCGGCTTGAAGATGTCCGGGTCCACCGCCAAGGGCAGCACACGAATCTTGTTTCCCGGAATGCCGGATGCTATGTAGCTGTTCTTGTTATGCTGGCTGTACACCCAAATCTCATCCATGTCGTATTTCATGGGCATATACCATGTCACAGGGACGGCGCCAAACTCCCAGGGCAGGATACTGATCCAGTAATCTGCGCCCGGCGGCCTGCTCAGTCTGGGCGGCCATAAGTGGGAAATATGGATTTCCGCCGGATCAGGCCGATCCTCCGGAAATCGATGCAGCTGAAAGCGGGAATCCTCCACCAGCTGCTCATAGATATGGGCATTCACAAGAGCCAGGCTGTTGGTTTTGGAGAAGTCACCTTCCCAAGTTATGCTCAGGGTTCTACTCACAGGTTTTTCACCTTCTTTTGGTTTTGATCGGGCTGGCAGTTGAAGTGCCGCTTCATCACACTAGAGAGCTAATTTCCGAATATCTACACTTCATGGTTATTCAGCACATAAACTAAATAACACAAAAAGGAGGAGGAACTGATTGTGGAGACGCCTGTAATCTCGCTTTGTATGATTGTCAGAAACGAAGCGGACTGTATCGGCCGATGTTTAAGCAGCGTGAGCCCCTATGTGGATGAGATGATCATTGTGGATACCGGTTCAACGGATGACACTCCGGCGATTTGTAAGGAGTATGGCGCGAAAGTGCTTGATTACACATGGAATGAGCATTTTGCAGAGGCTAGAAATTTCGGGCTGCACCAAGCCCGCGGACAATGGATTCTCTGGCTGGATGCCGATGAAGAGCTGGGCGAAGGAGGCGAGCTGCTGAAGCAGCTGGCCACGGAGGCGGAATATGATTTGTTTTCTTTCGAACTGAACAATTATTACGGCACTGAAGTGGATGATCATCGAATCATTCAAATCTCGCATCCCCGAATGTTCCGGAATGGCCTCGGATTTCAATTCCGTAACAAAATCCATGAGGCACTCAATGTGGAAGAAGTGTTCGGCAGCGGCAGTCAGATGCTTGAGCGTATGGGCAATGCACCGGTAACGCTGTGGCACTACGGCTATCTGGAGTCACAGGTCCAGGTGAAGGATAAAGCCAAACGAAACCTGCAGCTGCTGCAGCAGGCGTTGTCCGATAACCCGGAGGACCCTTGGCTGCATTATCATATGGCCTCCGAGTGCTACCGGCTGAAGAAGCTGAACGAATCTTTTCAGCACACCAATCGCTCGATCGTGGCGTTTCTGAGCAACAGGCTGACTCCGCCTTCGCTGCTGTACAAACTGAAATACTCCATTCTGATCAGTGTAGGGAGCTATGATGGCGCGTATCCCGCGATTGAAAAGGCGATTATGCTGTATCCGGATTATGTGGATCTTGTGTTTTACAAGGGCGTTGTACTGATGCAGCTGAAGAAATTCGAAGCGGCCTTGGAGGCATTTGAGCAGTGCCTTGAGATCGGGGATTCCAATCTGGCGCATCTCACCCAGAAGGGTCTGGGAAGCTTTCAGGCTTGGCATTATAAGGGAATGTGTCAGGAGCTCCTGAAAAATAACCCAGAGGCGAAAAAGTGCTATGAGCAGGCGCTAATGATCTACCCCCAGCATGCCGAGTCGATAGAGGCTTTAAACAAGCTGAAGCTGAAATCAAAATGACGCTTCTGGGCAAACGCCAAGTCATCTTTGCATAAGCGGAATATAATGCAGAGTGCTAAAGCAGCAGCTAAGCTCGTATCTCAATATTCCGCAAATGCCGTGGTAGATAAGTGTACACCCGTTGCGTACAGCCTGAATAGCATGTAAAAAAAACTGAGTGAGGTGTAGAGTTATGTCACAAGCAAACATCCCGAATATTACCCCTAGCATCAGCATTACGCTGGGCCAGACGGTGCCTTTACTGCTGTCTTCCATTGCTCTGGAGGAACTGGCCCTGGCACATATTATTAATGCTGAAGCCGAGAAGCTTCAGTTCGTGTTGGGCACATTGACACCAACCACATCCACGCTGGCTCCTGGAGATATTACAATATCCAACCTGCTGCTCGTCAACTCCAGTGTTAGAAGAACATTGCAGGATGTCATCAAAAAAGAAATGCTGCTGCAATTCAAGTTCGAGAATGTCCTGGACTTGATTCAGATTTCCCCTGGGAATCCCGTTCTCGGAACTTAAGCTTTAAGCGGCTCTGTTCCTGACGGCATCACAGCTTAACCTATGAGAGTGGCTTGCATGGCTGACACATGCAGGTCTTTTTTTTGTACCACCACTGCCGGAGAAGCTCCCGCACACCAGGCGCCTACTGCGCATAAAGTAAACAGATGATGTTTGATACACATACGCCTATTGAAGGAGGACCACGATGACAACAGCTTTCATTACGGGAATTACTGGCCAAGACGGAGCTTATCTGGCTCAATTACTGCTATCCAAAGGCTATGAGGTCATCGGAATGCATCCGCAGCGCAGCACTCCGAACCTGTGGAGGCTGCAGGAGCTGAACATTCTGGATCAGATCAAGCTTGTAGAAGGAGATGTCGTGGATATTTCCTCGGTCATCAAGCTGCTGGAGGTCTACAAGCCGGACGAAATATATAACCTGGCGGCCCAGAGCTTTGTAGGGGCGTCGTGGAATCAGCCTATTTTAACCTCTCAAATTACAGGCCTGGGAGCCTTGAATTTACTGGAGGCTGCGCGTCTGGTGAGACCGGATTGCCGGTTCTATCAGGCCTCCTCCAGTGAGATGTTTGGTAAAATCCAGCATCAGCAGCAAACGGAGGGGACGCCTTTTTATCCCAGAAGCCCGTATGGTGTAGCCAAGCTGTTCTCCCACTGGATGACGGTAAATTACCGGGAAAGCCATGGCTTATTTGCTTGCAGCGGCATTCTGTTTAATCATGAATCTCCGTTAAGAGGCATTCAGTTCGTAACCCGGAAGATTACCGATGCCGTGGCGAGAATCAGCTGCGGACTCATGGATCAGGTTCAGCTGGGGAATCTGGAGGCCAAGAGAGACTGGGGCTTTGCCGGCGATTTCGTAGAAGCGATGTGGCTGATGCTGCAGCAAGACCAGCCGGATGATTACGTGATTGCGACCGGCCAGACGACATCCGTGCAGGATTTTTGCAAAATGGCATTTGATTATGTGAATCTGGATTGGAAACAGCATGTACAGGTGGATCCGAAGCTGTATCGGCCTGCTGAAGTCGATATTTTGCTCGGTGATGCTTCGAAAGCACAGCAGCAGCTGGGGTGGAAGGCCAGAACCCGCATCGAGCAGCTGGCAGGGATGATGGTGGAGAGCGATCTGAGGAGGGTCAAGGAGGAGCTGAAACTGAAAAAAGGCTGCCACGACTCATGAAGGTCGTATTTATGTCGGGAGGTACCGGAAGCAGGCTATGGCCGCTATCGAGATCGTCGGTGCCCAAGCAATTTATTCCTCTGTTTCAGGACGAAGCAGGGAATATGGAAGCGATTCTCGCCCGAAATGCCCGGCTGATGTTGCAGAAATTCAGCCCTGATGATGTGCTGGTATCCTCCATGGCGGAGCATGAAGAGCAGATCTCCAGCTGCCTGCCATGGGGTCCCCGCATCATTGTCGAGCCGGAAAGAAGGGACACCTTTCCCAGCATATGCTTGAGCTCGCTGTATCTGCTGGATGAGCTGAAGCTGCCGGAGGATGAGCTGGTTTGCTTCTGTCCTGCCGACTTGTATATAGAAGAAGATTTCGTGGACCTTCTGGCTGCCATGCCGCAGCGGCTGGACTGGTGTCAAGTGAACATTGCCCTGCTTGGAATTGAGCCGATGGAGCCCTCCGGGAAATATGGCTATATTGTTCCACAGCTTGAGACCGCTCATCCGGCAGGACCGGTTTATGGCATTTCGCAGTTTGTCGAGAAGCCGGCCCTGGACCTGGCATCTGAGCTCATATCAGAGGGAGCGCTGTGGAACAGCGGAGTTTTTATGTTTCGCTTGTCTTTTATGAAGCAATATGTACAGAGCAAAGGGGATCCCGCAAGCTATCCGGCTTGCCTGGCCAGCTATAGCAGCCTGCCTGCCATCAGCTTTGATTACGAAGTGCTGGAGAAAACCCCGGATATTGTAGTGGTCCCGTTCCATGGCCGATGGACCGATATCGGAAGTCTGGATCGCTTGGTCGATACAATGGGCCACCCGCATTTTGAAAGCAAGGTTTACCGGAGAGACACCGAGGCTGTTACCGCCATGAATTTAACGGATGTTCCGGTCGTATGTATAGGTGTGTCAAACTTGATGATTGTGGCTACGGACCATGGTATTCTGGTAACTTCCAGAGAGGCCTGTGATGACATCAAGCTGCTGCTCGCCGAGCAGCCCGAGATCACGGAAGATCCCAAGCCCTGATGTGCGTACAGGGCTTGGGAAATAAAGAAGCTTTCATGGGGAGGAGAGGACATGATTCAGATCAGCCTATGCATGATTGTCAGGGATGAAGAAGAGGTGCTGGAGCGGTGCTTAAGCTCCATTCACCGCCTGGTAGATGAAATCATTATCGTTGATACGGGATCCACAGACCGGACGAAGGAGATTGCGGCAGTCTTTGCAGACCGGGTTGTCGACTTCACATGGATCGATGATTTCTCTGCCGCCCGGAATTATGCCTTCAGCCTCGCCACTATGCCATATATTCTCTGGCTGGATGCCGATGATTACTTGAAGGAAGGCGACGAAGAGGCCTTTCTTGCATTGAAGCAGCTACCTGAGGACATTGACAGTGTAACACTTCCCTATTATCTAAGCATGAATCCCTCTGGGGGCGCTGCGTCCTCTCTTCGCCGTAATCGGATCGTGCGCTCAGACCGCGGTTTTACATGGATTGGAGCGGTGCATGAATATCTGGAGGTGTCAGGCAACATCTATCACGCTTCTCCAGCAATCGTTCATGGGAAGATGAAGAGCCATTCAGACCGCAATCTGAGGATATATCTGAAGCGCGAAGAGGAGAACCTGCCTTTTTCCTCAAGAGATATGTATTATTTCGGTAACGAATTAAGCGAGCACGGGCAGCATGAGAAAGCCATACAATATTATGACCGTTTCTTGAAGCAGCAGGGGTGGGTGGAGGACCAAATTCAGGCCTGCATGCGTAAAGCAGATTGTTATCAAAAGCTGGGGCAGAAGGAAAAATCGCTGCAATCCTGGCTTCAGACACTGGAATACGATCAGCCCCGGCCGGAGTTTTGCTGTGCATTCGGGGAGCATTTGCTGGAAAAGCGTGAATATCGTACGGCAGCGTACTGGTTTGAGCAGGCGCTTTCCTATGAGCTGCCTAAGGAGCATATGTCTCTCGTGAATGGAGCGTATTCAACATGGATTCCTCATCTCAAGCTGTGCTTGTCCTATAGCTGTATGGGTAAGCTCGACGAGGCTTATTTCCACAACGAACAAGCAAGAAGCTATCAACCGGAGCATCCTATTATTATGTACAATTATCATTTTATGAAGCAGATGATGCAGGATAAGGCGGGTCATTGAACCTGGATACCCAGTATGATAAGCCCCTTCCATGAAGCTACAGAGAAGGGGCCCCATCGTAAACTGGCTGCTCAGTACTGTACATCAGGATGCCTCCGGCGACCTTTTTACGGATTCTGCCTTCTTTCAGCAGCTGGTTGATATTAGAGCGTGCGATCACTCTTACAAGCTCGTAATGGTCCTCATGGTCATCAATGCCATAGCGCTGCATGAGCTTTTGTACAATAATATCAAAGGTCTGGCCTTGGTAATGCTTGATGATATCCTGGATCTGCTGATACATATCATCGATACACTGCAGATTTTGCTGAATCAGGCTGCTTATATCCTTCTCCAGCCCTCCGTGATACAGCACATAGTGGCTGGCCCGGATGGATTTAAGCTTCTGAAGGGACTGCTTGGCGTTACCGGGGTCCGTAAACATAAGCAGCTTCTGCTTGGACAAGGTTCGGGCTCCAAACAGGGCGTCGGCACAAAATAAAACCTGATCCGGGGTTAGAATACCGAACATTCCCGGAAAGTGTCCGGGCAAGGTCACAAATGAAAACTTGACTCCCTGAATGAAAAACACGCCGTCATGGTAAGGTATGCTTTCTGTTACGAGAATTTCCGCTCTGGCATCCTGCTGCTGCGGGGCATAATCTAGCATGTTCATCACTGCACTGGCACCGGGATCGTTAACAATGGTAGCCGAGAGAGGGGAAGCATAGCACTTCAGATAGGGATGCTTCTCTTTCAAATAAGAGGCTCCCTTGGCACTCGCCAGATGAGCATGGGTTAAAAGAATGCTGCTTAAAGTATATCCCTTATCCGTGAGATCCTGCTCTATAAGCTCGGCCGTCTTAAAATCCGGACCGCTGTCAATCAAATGGGCTTCGCGGGTTGAGGGATTCAGATATCCTCCGATCGCGTATTTTCCAGACCAGCAATACGTATTGCCGGCGACTTGAATGAAAGTAGGCTTAGACATTTTCTTCCGCTCCTGTCCATCAGATTAATATTTGATGTTATATTTCTTTGAACCTATCATGGCCATGAACGCAGCTTCTTCTTTCCGGTCCGGATTGTGTTTTTTGGATGGTCCTCCAAGGGTGGATATAAACAGGGCTGCAGGAGGCTTGGGATTAGGCCTTGCCTTTGAACTTTTCTTCGGGCTGCTCTGCTTGGCGGGCTTGGCGGAAGAGGGTGAGCTTATCTTTGGCTTGTTGACTGCAGCCGGGATATTTAATTTCTGTTGAATGGAGATCCAGAAAGACCTGCAAGGCCTTAACAGGCCGGTATCATCCGTTAATTGATCCCAAAGTGTTCTCAACTCAAGAAGTGAACCCTCGTTCCACGTAGGAGGCTCCTGTCCAGATAGAGCTTGAACAGCATGTAAATCTAGAAGCCGTTCGAGTAAGCTCAGCTGCCTGGTGCTTATGCGAACGGCGATAACTTGATCCTGCTCATGCAGCGCCGAGGCTTTGTCGGCATAGTGCCCGACCCAGCGCAGAATAGCCTCCGCGTAAACAGATGCGCTGGAATTCGGCTTGTTGTGATGAGAATCGTTCAATAATTTCCCCACCTTACATTACGAAGCTCAAAGAAGGGTTTAATAGTCCATTCCTTCATCCCGGGCGAGCTCATCCCAGTATTCCGGCATCCGCTTCGGGTCCGGGATGGCTCCGCCCGACTCCTTAAGTTCTTTTTCAGAGGACTGGAAAAACAGAATAGAATCCATTTTTTTCATTAACATCCATTTCGTCATCAGGATCGTATCCATCATTCTCGTAATGGCATAATTAAATTGAATATACTCCTGGCTGGAAGGTGCATTAGAGAAGGCGGGATCCTGATGAATAAAGGCAAGAATTTTTTGAGCTTCGGCGTTCATCAGAGTAGCGAGAGCTTCCTCCTCGGCAGAAATAGAAGACAGCAGCTTTGCTGCCGCCTCATCCCAGTGCCCGGATTCGCGGAGGGAAGGATCGAACGGCATAATATGACCTCCTGGTTACTAGGCTGATCGTTTGTACTACTCCTCCGGATAGCAGTCGTCATCATAATCAATATGCTCTTTGAGATCGAGCTGCATGACATCCTCCAGCTTGAACTGCAGGAGCATCTGGTTCTTGATCACATTGCGCAGCATGAGCTCGACACTGCGGTTAATTCTTAAAATGTCCTCAAGATCCACGCAGTGATCTTTTACAAAGCGCTGGATTTTCTCGCCTTCAGCGTTAATGATATGGGACAATCCGATCTCTTCCAGAGCGATGGAGGACAGCAGCAGGTTGATCGCTTCTTTCCTCTTCAATGTGATTTCAGGACGTATATCCGGAATGTTGGGCATGGACATGCTTGATCACCTCTCTTTCTGTGTAAAGCTCCACGATGCTTTCTACCCTGGACTGCAGCAGCATCTCTTGCTTAATAATGCTCTGCATCATGTCCAGAGACGCGGTATCATTCAGGAGGAGCCTGCACAGCTCCCGGGATTGAACCTGTTCATGCTGGGGGTATGCTGCCAGCAGACGTTGAGTCTTCTTCGCTTCTGAATGCATAACGTGAGCTAGCGAGAGCTCGGTCAGTGCAATGGCGATGAGACATAAAGCTTCGGCCTCATGAATGGTAATGCTGACGTTGACAGCGGAATCAGGAGCATTAGAGAGGCTGGGCTGTGACAAGCGGTTCACCTCTTTCTTCGGGTACCATAACCGTATACTGCAAGCACTTATACCTATGTCTTACAGCAGGCAGATTATTACTGCTGCGAGTATTTATTGTTGGCTTGTATGGACAATGGCTCAAGCCTGATGGACAGATGCAGCATACCGTATAGCGTAAATATCTTACCGAAAGAGGGTGACTGGCCTTGTCGCAAGCGAATATTCCTAATGTGACGCCGAGTATCACAGTCACAAGAGATGATGCGTTAAATCTGCTTCTTGCTTCCATTGCTATAGAAGAATTAGGTTTGGGACACATCATTAATGCCGAGGCTGAAAAAATTCAATACGCGGTCGGCACACTTCCGGGACTTACCGTGCCCTCCACCATTAATGATCTGATTGCGGTGAATTCCAGCGTTAAGAGTACAATGCAGGAATTGCTCAAAAAGGAAATGCTGCTGCAGCACAAGCTGGAAAGTGTATTAGGTGCCGTCGAATCAGGAGGGGGAACAGGGACTACCGGAGCAACAGGCCCGACAGGACCTACCGGAGCAACCGGGGCGCCGGGCGCCGGAGCGGTCATTCCGTACGCTTCTGGGCTGCCAGTCACGCTGACGACGGTTGCAGGGGGGCTTGTAGGCACGGTCGGATTAATTGGCTTTGGCAGCTCCGTGTCCGGGGTCAGTGCGCTTGGCGGAACTATAGATTTGACAGGGGTTGGCGGCAACCTGCTGAATTTTGCATTCTCGGCTCCGCGTGCAGGGACAATTACCGATATTGCGGCTTTCTTTAGTACGACGGTTGCCCTAAACCTGATTGGCAGCACGGTTACCATCACAGCTCAGCTGTACCGAGCTTCGCCGCCAAGCAACACCTTTGTCGCGATTCCAGGAGGCTTCGTGACGCTGGCACCGGCTTTATCGGGCGCGGTTGCGGTTGGAGCGACGAGCAACGGGTTGAATTCCGGATTGGCCATTCCGGTTGCCGCTGAGGATCGGCTGCTGCTGGCCTTTGAAGCAACAGCATCGGGCTTGAGCTTGATAAACCTGGTCGTCGGCTATGCCGGAGCAGGGATTACGATTAATTAATTGATGCCCGCAAAAATAAGCTCATCCCCGCAAAAATAAGCTCATCCCCGCATCAACTGCAGGATGAGCTTATTCTGTATGCCTGTCCGTCATTAGAGCAGCGCTTTAGCAATCAGGGAGTACAGCACAATGACGAGGTACACGAGAATCAAGTGCTGGATGGAGAAGATAAACATCTTCGTAGCCCAGGCCTTCTGCTCCGCTGGGTTATAGGTCTTGAAGCTGGTTACCAGCCAAGCCAGGTTAATCAGGAGGACAATGACAGCTACAATGGGGCTGAACGACCAGAACAGGAAGCTGGACGCGCTCAGCAGGACCAGATAAACATTCGTCTGCGTATAGGCGCGTTTGATCCCTTTCACCACAGGCAGCATCGGGACACCCGCCGCTTTATACTCGTCAAAGCGCCGGATGGCGATACAGTAGAAGTGGGGCATCTGCCAGAGAATCATCGTAATCACGAGCGCCCAGATTCCGGCATGGGCATAGTCATGCGAAATGACCGACCAGCCGATCAAAGGGGGGACTGCGCCGGAAATGCTTCCGACTTCGGTATTATAGACGGTGCGGCGTTTCGTCCACATCGTATAGGGAATCATATATAGAAAAAGGCCGAGCAGTGCGAACAAGGCAGCCATCGGTGAGGCAAACAGCAGCAGCAATGTTCCGGCAACGGTAAGGAAAATCCCCAGCGCCAGACCGGTTCGGGTGTCGACCTGTCCGGTGACCGTAGGCCGGTTGCGGGTGCGCTCCATCACCGCGTCAATATCCCGGTCATACAGGTTGTTAAAGGCACCTGCAGCTCCAATGATGAAGGAGGAGCCGACCAGGGAGGCGAGAATAGCGAGCCAGTGCTCTCCAATGGAGGCATCATAAACATAAAGCGCCATGCACAGGCCGGTAAACACGGCGATCATATTGGAGCGGATAATTCCGGTTTTGACGGTTTCGCCTAGAGCTTTGGAGAAAGGCTTGTACTCCAGTGTAAGGTTCGCCTGTGATCTATTATTTATCATCATCTGCTCACTTTCCATTTTAGAATATTCGTGTGCTTTACAATTATAGCATTCCGGCTTCGGCTTTTTGCGATAAAGTCACAATATTAATAATAATGTCAATTTTAAGCCGACATTTTACCCAAATATCAATATCTTACCACAAAGTATAGGGAGTGCAGTAGCGTTTTCTTGCAAGAAGCTTCATATTTTGCAGCCCGTGCTCCGCAAAAAGCACATAGCTCTCGATCCAATAGAGGTTGAATCTTCCATCAATGAAACGCTTGCATCAAGAAAACAATTGTGTTAACTTATACCTGTAACCGGTTACAGTGTCAGTTTCGCTCAGTGTGTAACGGGTTACATAGAGATTAGTATGATGAAGAGTGCTTGTAACGACACACGTACCTAAGGAATGAAACATGCCTATAAACGGAGTGATAACAAGGATGGCAACGATCAAGCAAGTGGCTCAGGCTGCAGGGGTGTCGGTAGCAACCGTCTCCCGGGTCATCAACGAGAGCGGTTACGTTCATGAAGATACCCGGCGCAGAGTAGAGGATGCGGTCCGGGAGCTGAATTATACGCCCAATGAGGTAGCTCGGTCCCTGTACAAGCGAAAATCCAAGCTGATCGGCTTGCTGCTCCCTGATATCACGAACCCGTACTTTCCCCAGCTTGCCCGTGGAGTCGAGGATCGGCTGCAGGAGCAGGACTACCGGGTTATTCTCGGCAACAGTGATGAAAGCCGGGAGAAGGAAACGGAATATATTCAAACCTTTTTGCAGAATAATGTGGTAGGTGTTATTTCTTCAACCCATGCGCCTGACCATGAAATGTATACAGGTCTCAAGATCCCGGTTGTGTTTCTGGACCGGACTGTGAATGACAGCCCGAGCGTCTATGCAGACGGCAGAGAGGGCGGCAGGCAGGCTGCCCGTGAGCTGGTTCAGCGCGGAAGCGCCCGAATCGTCATTATTCAGGGACCTGCTGCTGTAAGGACAGCCATGGACCGTTATGAGGGAGCGGCGGAGCAGCTTGAGAAGCTGGGAGCATCCTATCAGGTGCTGAAGACAGACTCGTTCTCTTTTACAGAAGCAGAAGCGTGGGCACAGGAGCTATTCCGGCAATATCCGGACAGTGATGGCATTATTGCAAGTAATGATATTGTAGCCTTTGCTGTCTTGCAGGAGGCTGTACGGCTTGGGAAGAAGGTGCCGCAGGATGTGCAGATCATCGGATTTGACGACATTCCGCTGAGCCGGTTGTTAACCCCTTCCCTGTCGACGATTCATCAGCCGGCCTATGAGATGGGCAGGGCGGCGGCAGATTTGATCATTGCCTTGATCGAGGAAGCCTATGTAGAACGCAGAAATATCCAATTTGCAGTCTCTTTTATCGAGCGGCAGACAACCCGAAAGGTGGAATTGTAATGGCAAGAATAACGGTAATCGGCAGCTCCTCAATGGATCTGGTCGTCACCTCCAGCAAGCGCCCCGGTGCCGGGGAGACGGTGCTGGGCGACAGCTTCAAGACGGTGCCCGGCGGCAAGGGAGCGAATCAGGCCGTTGCAGCGGCCAGACTGGGAGCAGACGTCACGATGGTCGGCTGTGTCGGGGATGATCATCTGGGTGAGATCATCTTGAATAACTTCAAGGAGAACGGGATTCATACGGACTATGTGGAACCGGTTACAGGTATGGAGAGCGGTACAGCACATATTGTGCTCGCGGAAGGTGATAACAGCATTGTCGTCGTTAAAGCCGCGAATGACTGCATCACTCCGGCTTACGTGGACCGGGCGTCCGCAGCGATCCGGGATGCAGACATCGTCATGATTCAGCAGGAAATTCCGGAAGAGACGGTCGTTCATGTAAGTCAGCTGTGTCAGGAGTACGGCGTGCCACTGATGCTGAACCCCGCTCCGGCACGTCCGGTGCCGCCGTCTGTCATTGAGCGTGCCGCTTATATTACGCCGAATGAGCATGAGGCAGCCATCCTGTTCCAGGGAATGCCGCTTGGCGAGGTGCTGCGGCGCTACCCGAACAAGCTGATTGTTACCGAGGGCAAAGCGGGCGTCCGGTATTTTGATGGGGAGCAGGAGGTTGTCGTGCCCGGATATGCGGTGAAAGCGGTAGATACCACAGGGGCAGGAGACACTTTTAACGGGGCATTAGCCACTGCACTCGCGGAAGGTCAGAGTCTGCAGGACAGCCTCCGGTTTGCCAACAGGGCAGCAGCGCTGTCGGTAACCAAGTTTGGCGCTCAAGGCGGAATGCCGCAGCGCAGCGACGTCGAAGGGAGCCTTTAAGATGAAGAAGCAGGGCATGGTGAACAGCCATATTGCCAAGGTGCTGGCCGATCTTGGCCATACCGATCTGATTGTCATCGCCGATCTCGGGCTCCCGGTGCCTCCGGGCGTGCTGAAGATTGACCTGGCGGTGACGCAAGGGACTCCGGGCTTTCAGGACGTCGTGAGCGCCGTGGCGGCGGACATGGTGGTGGAACGCGTTATTGTCGCTGAGGAGATAAATTCTGTAAATATGGAAACCATGCAATATATAGAGGGAGCCTTTCCGGACAGTACCCTATCCCAGGTTCCACATGAGCAATTCAAGGAGCTGACCCGGCAGGCGAAGGCTATCATCCGAACCGGGGAAGCCAGGCCCTATGCGAATTGTATTTTGCAGTCGGGCGTTCATTTTGGATAAGAGGAGGATTAACCATTATGCATATCCAGATGAGCAACATTCATAAAGCCTTCGGCACAAACCAGGTGCTGACCGGTGTCGACTTTGACTTGACCGGGGGAGAGGTTCACGCCCTGATGGGCGAGAACGGCGCCGGTAAATCGACGCTGATGAATATATTGACCGGCCTTCACAGCCGGGATCAGGGAAGCATTTCGATTGACGGGCAAGAGATTGCTTTTTCCAGCCCGCGGGAGGCGGAGGATTACGGCATTGCATTTATACATCAGGAGCTGAACATTTGGCCGGACATGACCGTGCTGGACAACCTGTTTATCGGGAAGGAGATTACGTCCCGGCTCGGGGTGCTGAACCAGAAGCAGATGAAGGCCATGGCCGAGGAGCAGTTCTCCAGACTGTCGGTCAGCATTCCTCTCTCCCAGGAGGCGGGAATGTGCTCGGTTGGTCAGCAGCAGATGATTGAAATTGCCAAAGCGCTGATGACGAAAGCCAAGGTCATTATTATGGATGAGCCCACCGCCGCCTTGACCGAGCGGGAGATCCGCAAGCTGTTCGAGGTCATTGACTCCTTGAAGAAGCAGGGCGTGTCCATCGTCTACATCTCCCACCGGATGGAGGAAATCTTCGCGGTGTGTGACCGGATTACCGTTATGCGCGATGGCAAAACCGTGGACACCAAGCCCATCCCGGACACCAGCTTTGATGAGGTCGTTCGCAAAATGGTCGGCCGGGAGCTGACCGAGCGCTATCCGGCGCGCAGCCCGTCACCAGGCGAAACCGTGCTGGAGGTCAAGGGCATAAGCGGCAAAGGCCGGTTTGAGAATGTCAGCTTCTCGGTCAGAGCCGGAGAAATCGTTGGCGTATCCGGGCTGATGGGAGCAGGCCGCACCGAGATGATGCGGGCCATCTTCGGGCTCGATCCGCTGAGCAGCGGTGAGGTGTGGATTCGCGGCAAAAAGGTGTCCATCCGCAAGCCCGATGATGCCGTAAAGCATGGCATCGGCCTGATTACGGAGGACCGGAAGGATGAGGGCCTCGTACTGGATTTCTCAGTCCGCGAGAATATGGCACTGCCGAATCTGTTCAGCTTCTCCTCGAAGGGCTTTATCTCCACTCGCAAGGAGCAGGAGTTCGTGGATACGCTCGTGAAGCGGCTGCAGATCAAGACGCATACGACTGAAACGCCGGCTGGCAGTCTATCGGGCGGTAACCAGCAGAAGGTGGTCATCGCCAAGTGGATCGGGATTGGTCCGAGCGTCCTCATTCTGGACGAGCCAACCCGCGGGGTAGATGTCGGCGCGAAGCGTGAAATCTATCAGCTGATGAACGAGCTGACCGAGCGCGGGGTTGCCATCCTGATGGTCTCCTCGGAGCTGCCGGAGGTGCTCGGCATGAGTGACCGCATTCTGGTCGTCCATGAAGGCCGGATTGCCGGAGAAGTGAAGGGCAGCGAAGCTACCCAGGAACAGATTATGACACTAGCTACAGGAGGTCAGTAACATGACAACCCTCAATGAACCTAAAGCGGAAAGAAACTTCAAGCTTGGCCAATTCACCCAGAAGCTCGGTCCGCTGCTCGGACTGATCATCCTGATTGTGATCGTCTCTGTCATGAACCCAAGCTTTCTTGAGCCGCTGAATATACTCAACCTGCTGCGTCAGGTATCTATTAACGCCCTGATCGCGTTCGGGATGACATTCGTAATTCTGACCGGCGGCATCGACTTGTCCGTAGGCTCCATCCTGGCGCTTTCCAGCGCACTCGTTGCCAATCTGATGGTCGCAGGCGTGGACCCGATCTTCGCGATTATTATCGGCTGTGCAGCCGGGGGGATCATGGGTGCGGTCAACGGCCTGCTCATTACGAAAGGCAAAATGGCTCCATTTATCGCTACACTCGCGACGATGACTATATTCCGTGGACTCACGCTGGTCTATACCGAGGGTAACCCGATTACCGGCCTTGGCGACAGCCTTCCGTTCCAGCTGTTTGGACGCGGCTACTTGCTCGGCATTCCGGTTCCGGCGATTACCATGATTCTTACCTTCGCCGTGCTGTGGATCATTCTCCACAAGACCTCCTTCGGACGTAAAACCTATGCCATTGGCGGTAATGAGAAAGCATCCATTGTGTCCGGTATCAAGGTATCTCGTGTAAAAATTATGATTTACTCCCTGGCAGGTATGCTGTCCGCCCTGGCCGGAGCGATCCTGACGTCCCGTCTGAACTCGGCACAGCCGACAGCGGGCACCTCCTATGAGCTGGACGCCATCGCAGCCGTAGTGCTTGGCGGCACCAGCCTGACCGGAGGTCGAGGCCGGATTGTGGGTACATTAATCGGCGTACTGATTATCGGAACGCTGAATAACGGCCTGAACCTGCTGGGCGTCAATTCATTTTATCAGATGGTCGTCAAGGGCGTTGTTATTGCGATAGCCGTTCTGCTCGACCGGAAGAAAACGGTATAAGGAGGAAATTCCTGATGAAAAAAGCGAACCTGTTTCTCCTGTCGCTCCTGCTGGTGTTCATCACCGGCTGTTCCATGGAGCCGCCTGAATGGGCCAAGCCCAAGCTCAGCGGCGATGTGAAGGATCTCAAGATTGGCTTGTCCGTATCTACGCTGAATAACCCCTTCTTCGTTTCATTGAAGGATGGTGTTGTAGAGGAGGCCGCCAAGCAGGGGATGGAGGTCATTGTCGTCGACGCACAGAACGACTCTGCGAAGCAGAGCAATGACGTGGATGATTTGATCCAGCAGGGCGTTCATGTCCTGCTCATTAATCCAACCGATTCGGCGGCCATTTCGACCGTAGTACAGACTGCGAACAGCATCGGCATTCCTGTGATCACGCTTGACCGCTCCGCGGACCAGGGTGAGGTGGAAGCGCTCGTCGCTTCCGATAACGTAAAGGGCGGCCAGATGGCGGCAGAGCATATTGTAAAAGAATTGGGCAAGAACACGAAGGTCATTGAGCTGGAAGGAGTGCCGGGAGCGTCCGCTACCCGCGAACGCGGTCAGGGCTTTCATGATGTAGCCGACCTGGAGCTGGATGTCGTTGCCAAGCAGGCTGCTGACTTCGACCGGACGAAGGGACTGAACGTTATGGAGAATCTGCTCCAGGGCAACCCGGATGTGAAGGCGGTCTTCGCTCATAATGACGAGATGGCGCTGGGAGCCATTGAAGCGATTCAAAGCTCCGGCAAGGACATCATGGTCATCGGCTTTGACGGCAATGACGATGCGTTGAAGTCCATTGAGGCCGGCAAGCTGACGGCTACGGTTGCGCAGCAGCCAGAGCTGATCGGTCAGCTGGCTGTACAGGCCGCCGTGGATGTCACCTCCGGCAAAGAGGTGGAGGAGGTCATTCCGGCACCGCTGAAGCTGGTGATTAAAGAATAATAAAGAGCAGGGGGCTGTCTCCTTCAGGACTTGAAATCCTGGGGAGCAGCCCCCTGCTTGCGGTAATGGGACGGTGTCCGCCCTTTAATGGACTTGTACACCCGGTTAAAGGTGCGGATGCTGCTGAAGCCGCATTCCAGAGCGATCTCCATAATGCTGTCGTCGGTGTTTTCCAATTTGATTTCGGCCAGCGACACCCGTACCATATTAAGGTAGGTTTTGAATGACAGGCCCAGGGTCGATTTAAAGGTCCGGCTGAAATGGAAGGGATCCATATTGAAATGCCCGGCAATCGACTCCAGCGTCATCTCGGTGCGGCAGTTCTCTTCGATATAAGACAGCATCTTCTGCAGGCGAGCCCGCTGCTCGTAAGGCTCTTTAGCCTTGGGAGCCACCGGCATGCAGCGCTGCAGGTCTGCGCACAGCTGCATCGTGAGGCCGCGGACCATGAGCGCCGAGGCGGGAGCAGCGGCTCCGCCGCCCTCGCATTCCTGGTAGATGGCTTGCAGTAGTCCATACAGCCGGTTCCGGTCTTTTTCAGCGGGGGTGAAGTAGGGAGAGGTAAACTGGAAGTCGCCCGGCCATGTCCGGGAGGAGCCGAGCAGCTCGGGCTTGAACACGAGAACCGTTGCACGGGATTCCTTGCCGCCATATTCGAAATCGTGGATGTCATTGCTGCCGCATACAATAAAGTCCCCCGCATGAACCTCCCGCTTCTCCTCATTAACACCCAGCAGCAGACTGCCGGATTCAACGTAAATAATCTCGACCTCGGGATGGCAGTGGGCATAGAACTGGATATTATTGTGACTGAAAATCTTTAAGGGGAGCTCACTATCAAATTTCCAGTTCTGGTAAATGAATTTCATGCCGCTCTCCCGCCTTTTCGCATCGTCTCCGCATCATTTCGTGGGCAATACTGCTTGTTAACCATGTCCATTCCATCATAGAGAGCAGGGGCATTTTTGTCCAGTAGCTGGCGACCAGGGCAATCACCACACAAAGAAACACGGCAGCTTCGGGAAGAAATCCCGTCACCGCCGTGCTATACATGCTCCTTATACTGGAGTATATGAACTCTTCATGTCGTAGAAGCTGCCGGAGCCTGAAGACAAATGGAAGGCCCACATGGCTTCCAGCACATGGTACGCCAGCTCACCGCTGGCCTGATGCCGCCGTCCCTCCAGAATAGCCTGTGCCATGTCGGCCGGGCCCAGCCCGCGGCCATTTGCAGCCATGCCTTCAATTAATGGCACCTCGGTCCATTCCTCATCGCCGAGCTTCTTGTATTGTACGGTGCCGCCGAACGAGTTCGGATCCGGCACTCTCAGGCTGCCCTGGGTTCCGTGAACCTCGATGGGAGGCAGCGAGCTGCCGCCGAATATATCAAAGCTCGTAATCATCGTCGCAATCGCGCCGCTTTCAAAGGCGAGTGTTCCCGTCACGTGGGTCGGAATCTCAACCGGGATTTCGGCCCCTTTTTTCTTCTCACTCGTAATGACGCGCTTCTCAAATGCTTTGCTGGTCATGCCGGCTACGGTACGAATCGGTCCCATCAGCTGCACCAGTGCGGTCAGGTAGTACGGTCCCATATCAAACATAGGACCGCCGCCTTTGGCATAATAGAACTCCGGATCGGGATGCCAGTGCTCGTGACCGCGGCCCATCATGAAAGCGGTCGCCGAGACCGGACGGCCGATCACGCCATCCTTCAATAGCTTCAGCGCGGTCTGCAGTCCGGCGCCGAGGAAGGTATCCGGAGCGCCGCCTACATACAGGCCCTTCGCTGCGGCCGTTTCCAGCACCTGACGCCCCTGCTCTAGTGTCAGCGTCAACGGCTTCTCGACGTACACATGCTTGCCGGCCTCCAGAGCCATCAGGCATACGTCGCCGTGCGCGCCGGGAATGGTCAGGTTAATGATCAAATCAATATCGGGATGATCCAACAGCTCCTGCGGCGTGCAGGCTGCCGGGATCCCGTACTTCTCCGCCTGGCTGCGGGCCCGCTCCACATCAAGATCCGCACAGGCTACAATTTCCAGTGAATCAAAGCTTGGGATATTCTCCATATAAATGCCGCTGATGTTGCCGCAGCCTATAATACCTGTCTTTAATTTGCTCATGTTGATTTCAGCTCCTAAATGAATGAGGTGTAATGCATTTACAGCTGGCTGTCGCTCATCCCGGTGTAGGTTCCTTGAGATTGGGCGGCTTCCATGGCTTCCGGTGCCTGTTTGCCTTCCGCTGCCCACAGCAGGCCGCGTCTCATTAACTCCTTCACCTGCGGCATCTCGACGATGTTTGCCTGATGGCCCAGCGCGTTATAGTACACGCGTCCAACGCCCCAGCGCTTGGTCCACACAACCGGCATATCGACCGGGTTATTCAGGCGGTGCGGGCCGTCTGCCAGGGGGAATCGGGTGGAGGCCAGGACATCCACTGCAGGATCGACGTGCAGGTAATACTGCTCGGATACAACCTTGAAGTGGGACATTCCGTGCACCAAGGGACTTGAGCTGTGCCGGATTTCGACCGTATACTCGACGCCGTCATTGCCGGGATGTGCTACCCATTGTCCACCGGTCATAAACTGCCAGTCTACATTCGTACGGAATGCATCGCACATGCCGCCATGGCAGCCGGCAAGTCCGGTGCCGCTTTGGACGGCTTCCGAAACATTTTTGACATATTCCTCTTTAATCTCGCCCATCGTCCAGACCGGAACGATCAGATCCAGCTCCTTCAGCCGGGCGGCATCTGCGAAGGCATCCAGCGTGTTGGACACCTCGACCTCAAACTCATGCTCTTTCAAGATTTCTTCAAAAATACCTGCGACCTGCTCGGGCTCATGTCCATCCCAGCCGCCCCATACGATCAATGCTTTTTTCATGTCGTTTCACTCTCCTGTGTTCTACATTTCCGAAATGGATACCCAGCGGCGTTCCGCGATAGAGCGGTCCACAGCCTCCAGCACAGCCTGACACTTCACACCATCTGCAAAGCTCGGCTCGGGCTGGCGATTCTCCTGAATAGCTGTCGTGAATTCCAGGAATTCATGGATAAAGGTGTGCTCGAACCCGATCGTATGACCCGGCGGCCACCAGGCCTCCGCATACGCATGGGCAGGATCGGTGGCCAGCACGCGCCGGAAGCCCTGCACGTCCTCGGCATCCGAGGTGAAATAAACCTCCAGCTCATTCATCCGCTCAAAATCAAATCGTACGCTGCCCAGGCTGCCGTTGATCTCAAAGGCATTGGTCGAGCGATGTCCTGCAGCAAACCGGGTTGCCTCAAAGCTGCCCAGTGCGCCGTTCTTGAACCGGCTCAGGAACAGTGTCGCATCATCTACGGTGACTTCGCCCTTGGGACCGTCTGCGCTGCCCTTGGCACTGAGCCCGGTCATTTCGGCGGCGAGCGGACGCTCCTTAATAAATGTTTCGCTCATGCCGATAACCTCCTCCAGATCCCCGACGAGGTAATGGGCAAGATCAATCAGATGCGCCCCCAGATCACCATGGGAGCCGGAGCCGGCGATCTCCTTCTGCAGGCGCCAGACGAGCGGAAAGCTGGGGTCGAGAATCCAGTCCTGCAGGAACCAGGCCCGGAAGTGATAAATCTGCCCCAGACGTCCGCTTGTAATCAGCTTCTTGACCAGCTGTACCGCCGGGGAGAAGCGGTAGTTGAAGCCCGTCATGTGCTTGATGCCGGCAGTCTCCGCAGCCTGAAGCATCTCCCGGGCATCCTTCAGGCTTAGCGCCAGCGGCTTCTCACAGAAAATATGCTTTCCGGCCTGAGCGGCCGACAAAGCAATCTCCTTGTGGGCATCACTGGGCGCATTAATATCAATAATGTCAATATCCTCTCGGGCAATGAGGGCCCGCCAGTCGGTTTCGGACTCCGCCCATCCGAAGCGGTCTGCCGCCTCCTGTACGGCCTGACCGTCGCGGCCGCAGATGACGGCCATCTCCGGCTTGGCTGCCTTCGGGAAGAACATCGGCAGCGCCCGGTATGCATTACTGTGGGCCTTACCCATAAATTTATAACCGATCATTCCAACTCGCAGCGACACAAGCATCTCCTCCTTATCGTTCAAGCATGTCTATAGGCTGCAGCGCACTGGCAATATCATGATAACGTCTTCATTATAAAAAAACGTTCCGCCATCCGCTCGCCACTTTATGCTGGGCATTGGACAAAAATTGCTGGTTTCAGACATTCAGTAAACATTCAGCTTCTGTTAAGGAAGGCATCAGGTTTCGTTAAGCTTTTTTTCAGGTTGGAAACCTATACTGTGAACTGTAAGATCATTCAACCCTAAAGGAGAGATTCACATGAACAACAAAACATTGAGCTTGAAAGTATTGGCGGGAACCATGGCGGCGGGATTGTTGCTGGGCGGAGCTGGATATATGCAGAATCAGACCTTTGCGGCAGCAGTACAGGAACAAGGCACGACCGTAACGGATTCGGGCAGCGGAGAGGCTTCCACAGAGCGCGAGGGAAGAGGCTTTGCAAGAGAAGGCATGAAGCGCGGCGGCTTCCAGGGAGGCCAGGAGGGCCAGCGAGGCGGTCACGGCGGACATATGAATATGCTTGAGACGGCAGCGGCTGCATTGAGCCTGGAGCAAAGCGCGCTGATGGAGCAACTGAAAGCCGGCAAGACGCTGAATGAGATTGCGGACGGACAGGGAGTTGCCCGGGAGGATCTGCTGGCTAAGCTGACTGCAGCATTCACAGAACAAATTGACACACGCCAAAGCGAAGGAAAGCTTACCGAGGAGCAGGCTGCACAGCAGAAGGAGCAACTCAGCGAGCGAGTTGCAACAATGGTGGATCAGGCCGGCTTTGCCCAGGATAAAGGAGAGGCTGGCCGGGGTCACGGCAAGGGCGGCTTCAAATTCGGCAGCCTGACTAAGGCTGCAGACATTCTCGGCATGACAGAGGAGGAGCTGAAGGCCGGGCTGAAGGAAGGCAAATCTATGGCCGAGCTGGCTGAAGCCAAGGGCATCTCTGAATCGCAGCTGATTGAGCAGCTGAAGGAGCAGATGACCGAGCCGCTGCAGAAGTGGGTAAACAAAAAGCGCGGAGCATCGGAGACCGGGGCTGAAGCTGAAGCTGCTGAAAACGAACAACTGTAAACCGATGATCAGTATTACCAAGAGGACCGCCGTCTGGATATTCCAGCGGGGGTTCTTTTGTTCCTGTTCAGAGGGAAACATAAACGATAAAAAAGAAGGGTTGACCTTAACGCAGCGTCAAGGTTTATGATCAAAGCCAGGGGGTGATCGAGAGTGGAGTATACGATACAGAAGCTCGCGGAGATGGCGGGTGTGAGCACCAGAGCCTTGAGATATTACGATGAGATCGGGCTGCTGCACCCGAACCGGATCAGCTCCTCCGGCTACCGGATATACAGCCGCAGGGAGGTCGAGCGATTGCAGCAGATTATGTTTTACCGCGAGCTCTCTCTGCCGCTGGATACCATCCAGGAGCTGCTGGATGCGCCGGGCTTTGACAGCCTCGCCGCGCTGAAGGGACATCGGGAGCAGCTGCTAGGACAGAAGCAGCGGCTGGACCTCTTGATTCAGAATGTAGAGCGCAGCATTGCTGCAGCAGAAGGGAGCATGACGATGCGTGATGTAGACAAATTTGAAGGGTTTAAGCGTCAGCAGGTGGAGGAGAATGAGAGGAAATACGGGGAAGAGCTTCGGACGAAGTACGGGGAGGAGACGGTTTCGCGGGCCAATCACAAGCTTCAGGGCATGTCGCCGGAGCAATATGAAGCCGTAACAGCGCTGGAGCAGCAGCTGAAGGCAACGCTGGCGACAGCGATGCAGTCGGGTGACCCGGCCGGAGAGCAGGCTCAGCAGGCAGCGGAGCTGCACAAGCGCTGGCTGTGCTTTTACTGGGACAGCTACAGCAAGGAGGCCCATGCAGGGCTTGCACAGATGTATGTGGATGACGAGCGGTTCACCGCCTACTATGATCAGGAGCAGCCGGGCACGGCGGCTTTTTTGAGAGACGCGATCTTGGTCTATACCGGTCAATAAATCAGTATTTAAAAAGCCCTCCTTGGCCTGCCTGTCATCATCAGGCAGGCCAAGGAGGGCTATATCAGCTTTACACTTGCAGGGGAGGCGGATTACAAGAGAAACGGTCTCTTTATTCCCGCGGAATTCTTCGCGCTACGCCGCTCTGCACGGCAGCCTTGACCACCCGCTCGCGAATGGCCTTGACCACATTCTGGTTGAAGACGCTCGGAATGATGTACGAGGCATTCAGCTCTTCCGCAGGAACGGCAGAGGCAATCGCTTCCGCCGCCGCCAGCTTCATCTCCTCGTTGATGGTGGACGCCCGGCAATCCAGTGCAGCGCGGAAAATGCCGGGGAAGCACAGCACATTGTTGATCTGGTTCGGATAATCCGAGCGGCCGGTTGCAATGACAGCAGCGATGTCCTCAACCTCCTCCGGCTGGATTTCCGGCACCGGGTTCGCCATGGCGAAGACGACCGGCCGCTCCGCCATAGATTGAACATCCTCCCGGCTCAGTACGCCTCCGGCGGACAAGCCGATAAATACGTCGGCACCCTGGATTACATCCTTCAGGGGGCCATCCAGTCTCTTGGGGTTCGTGTGCTCCGCGTACCACTGCCACATGGCCTGATCGTAGGATTTGTCGCGGGTCAGAGCTCCAGCACGATCCACTCCGATCAGCTCGCCGACACCGGCAGCGAGCAGAATCTTGCTGCAGGCAACCCCGGCGGCTCCGATGCCGCAGATCACGACCTTAACCTGGTCCAGGGGCTTATCGACCACCTTCAAAGCATTAATCAGGGCAGCGTGCAGCACCACGGCGGTGCCGTGCTGGTCATCGTGGAAGACAGGGATATCGAGCTCCTCCCGCAGACGCGCTTCAATCTCGAAGCAGCGCGGAGAGGCGATATCCTCCAGATTGATGCCCCCAAAAGCAGGAGCAATCGCCTTGATTGAGGCGATAATCTCCTCCGTATCCTGGGTATCCAGGCAGATCGGAAAAGAATCCACACCTGCAAATTGCTTGAAGAGCATCGACTTGCCCTCCATGACCGGCATGGCGGCGTACGGGCCGATATTGCCGAGCCCCAGCACGGCGCTGCCGTCAGAGATCACGGCAACCGTGTTTCTTTTTATTGTAAGTGTATACGCTTTCTTAGGATCCTCCTGAATGGCGGTACAGACGCGCGCGACATCCGGAGTATACACTCTGGACAGATCATCCCGGTTGTTGATCGGTACTTTGGGGTTGGTCTCGATCTTGCCGCCCAGATGCATAAGAAAGGTACGGTCGGAAATGTTCACAAGCCGGACGCCGTCCAGGCTCTTGACCGTATCTGTAACTTTGCTGATATGCGCGCTGTCGGTTACGGTAATCGTAATGTCCCTGACGGTGGTGTGGCCAGTGGACTGAATGACGTCAATCGCTACCATATCTCCACCGGCTTCCGAAACTGCCGAAGCGACCTGGCCGAATTTGATCCGGTTCGTGTCCATTTCAAGTCTGAGGATAATACTTTTGCCTCCGAGTCCTGTATGCTTCATAGCAACCTCCCGAGTAAATAGGATCAGTCTTGCGATAATACCTTCTAGATCCTGCATGCCAATCCCTGCTTTTAATTCAACTAAGAAAAGGAGCCCGCTACTACTCAACCCAAAAGATGGTGTATCCGCCAACGAAGGCGTGGTCGCTGCAGAAAGAGGGGGCTTCCGATCGCTGTTGTCCCCAGATTTCTTGTTCATACCGCTTGGCGGATGAATCCGGGGACAAAGGCGAGCGCTCCGCTTCTCCAGCCTCCCTCTTCCCTCCGCTCCTTCGTCATCTACTGCAAAACCGTCAAGATAGAACGGAAACCCTCTGTTCCATAATCAACCTTCGTTTTCATTCAGCCCGTACACGTCCTTGTATAACCTGATCGCAAGGGGGACGCAAGAAGGAGACGGGCAAGAACCAAGCCGACACCTACTACTTTGATGTAGAGCAGTGCAAGAGGTGTCCCTTGAAAGAGGGATGTTACAAGGAGGGCGCCAAGAGCAAGACGTACTCCGTCACCATTAAATCCGGGGTGCACGCCAAACAAATGGCGTTTCAGGAAAGTGAGGCTTTCAAAGAAAAAGGCAAAGAGCGCTACAAAATTGAAGCGAAGAACAGCGGACTCAAGCACAGACACGGGTATGATGTGGCCACATCCTCGGCTCTATCCGGCATGCATATGCAAGGAGCAATGGCTATATTCGTGGTGCATCTGAAACGAATCTTTACATTAGGAAGCTGAAAGAAACCGAAAATAGGGGCACCGTGCTCGCTTTTATTGCGAGCTCGGTGCCCCTTTTTTTATATTAAAGTCTTTTGCAGCTAGAATCGTATTTAGATAAGAACACCTTGTCTATTTGTAGGCGCATAGGAAGTAAGTTATTCTATTCTTTGAGTCTGAATCCAACGCTAATTAAAGACAGGAGACATGCAGCTATGGAGCAATCATTAAACAAGCAGGAGCTGGAACAATTTATCGCGTCCCGGACGGGTGCGGCGGTGGGAGATATCCGTCTTGTGCTGAAGCATGAGGAGGCTTATCTGCAAAAAGCGCATCAGGGCGCCAAGGGTGAGGTCGATATTGACAGCGACGACCTGGTGGATTATGTGCTGGAGCAGCGGGACGTCTCTCTCAGCGAGCTTGTCGTAGAGCAAATTCTGGACAGCGAGATGGACTACCTGGTGTCCAAAGGGCTCGCAGGCTATCTCGACTAGACAACTCTGCATCCCTCGTCAAAAGAGCCGTCCTCCGGATTACTGCAATCCGGAGGACGGCTCTATTTCGTGTGCGGTGCAGCCAGGATGTCCTGGCGAAGCCTTTATTTCACCTGGATCCATACAATAAAGATCACGGCAGCGAGCACCAGTCTATAGATGGCAAACGGCACCAGCTTGATCCGGTTGATCAGCTTCAGGAAGAAGCGAATTGAGATGAGGGCAAACAGAAATGCACTGATAAAGCCCGCGATGAAAAAGGGAAGGGCGCTCATGGAGAAATACTCCAGGTTTTTGACCAGGGAAATAAGGCTTGCGCCAAACATAATCGGCACAGCCATAATGAACGTAAAGTCGGCGGCTGCGCGGTGACTCATCCCCAGCATGACACCACCGGAAATGGTGGAGCCCGAACGGGAGAAGCCCGGTAGAATGACCGACAGGCATTGGAACAGCCCGACCCCGAGTGCCTGCTTGTAGGTCATCTGATCAACGGTCGTCACTTGTGGCTCCCGGCGGCTGAAGCGGTCGGCGACAATCATCAGCACCGCCCCGGCGGCAAGGCCGATCATCACCGTCTCCACCGAGAACAGATATTCATCAATAATATCCTCGAAGAACACACCCAGCAGCCCTGCTGGCAGCAGGCCGACGATGACCTGCGCGAGCTTCAGGCGTCTGCCATGCTCCGCCCCCGGCGCCGGCTGCTTCCGGCGGATGCCCAGCAGATCCATAAACCGGCTCCAGAAGACGATAACGACGGCAAGGATAGAGCCCAGCTGGACGACGACCTTAAAGGTGTTCGCAACGTATTTCCCCAGAAACTCCTCTGATTTCAGCCACATGTCGTCCATAATAATCATGTGTCCGGTGGAGGAGACCGGCGCAAATTCGGTCAAGCCCTCCACCATTCCGAGAATGACGGCCTTCATAAATAATACAAAATCCATCGTAATCCCAACTCTCCTTCATTCAAATGAACTATCTGAACAAGCCGTCTGTCTTCTTGATTCTAGGCCGACTTCTTGAATTTGCGAATGAACAGAATGACCGCAAACACGCCTGCTGCTGCAATCAAGCCATACGCTATGTATGAATATACATCCATAAAAGCCACGATGTCCTCCCAGGCGTCGCCAAGGACAGAGCCCAGCATGACCAGGATGATGTTCCAGATCAGGGTGCCAAGGGTAGTAAACAGCAGAAACATGCCGAATTTCATATTGGACATGCCGGCCGGAATCGAGATGAGGCTTCGAATGAGGGGAACCATGCGACAGAATAACACCGTCCAGTAACCGTACCTGTCGAACCAGCGGTCTGCGCGGTAAATATCCTCATGTTTGACGCGGAGTATATGCCCCCATCGATCTACTAGCTTCTCCAGCCGCTCTACATCCAGCAGCAGCCCGATGCCATACAGTATACATGCACCGAAGACGGAGCCCAGTGTTGCCGCAAGAACAACGCCCGGGGCGGTCAGCTCGGTGTACGTCGTCATAAAACCGCTGAAGGTCAGGATCACCTCCGACGGGATGGGAGGAAATATATTTTCCAGGGCCATCATAAGGAATACGCCCCAGTATCCATACTGCTCGGTAAATTGTGTAATCCAGTTCTCCAAGTGGCATCACCTCTGAATCCGTTATGGCCGCAAAGCCTATTCTATTATATAGCTGCCTGGCTGACATGGATAGTAGGGAGGAGCAGCACAGGCCGACTCTAGCCGGAAAAGGCTCCATTCCAGCCGGTTTGTGTCGAAGTTGGCAATCTTGTGCGAATTAAGGGTATGCTGTAATGAGGCTGGGGTATTATACTATTGGTCTTCATCTTTTAAATCTGGAGGGATACTTAACCATGATGAATAAAGCCTTTAAAGCATTGCTTGAGCCTGTACAGCTTCAATCAGGACTTCAATTGCATAACCGCCTGGTCATGGCGCCGATGACAAATTATGCTTCTCACGAGGACGGCACCGTGTCCCCGCAGGAGCTGCAATATTATGCAAGGCGCTCAGCCGGAGTAGGGGCGGTTATTACCGCCTGCACCTATGTATCGGGAAATGGCAAGGGCTTTCCCGGTGAATTCGGCGGCCATAGTGATGAGATGACATCCAGTCTGGCCCAGCTGGCAGACACCATTCATTCGGGAGGCGCCAAAGCCATCCTGCAGATCTTCCACGGAGGACGCTCCTGCCCGCCCGAGCTTGTGAACGGCGACGTGGTCAGTGCCAGTGCAGTGGCCTCGGAGGAGCGGGGCGGCGGCGTACAGCCTCGCAGTCTGTCAGATGAAGAGATTCGGGACATTATCTCCGATTTCGGCGAGACGACACGCCGAGCCATCGAGGCCGGCTATGATGGTGTCGAGATTCACGGAGCGAACGGATATCTCATCCACCAGTTCTTCTCTACGCATTCCAACCGCAGAGAAGATGAATGGGGCGGCAGCCTGGAGAAGAGAATGGCATTTCCGCTGGCTGTAGTGAAGGAGGTCACCGATGTGGTTCGGAAAAAGGCTGACCGTCCGTTTGCCGTCGGGTACCGCTTCTCTCCGGAAGAGGCAACAACGCCGGGCTTTACCCTGGATGATACTCTGGCTTTAGTGGATAAGCTGGCGGAAGAGCCGCTGGATTATCTCCATGTGTCCCTGATGGACTACACCATCAAGCCAAGAACAGGCCCGGATGTGACAAAGACCACGCTTGCGCTGCTGCTGGATACGATTGGTACGCGGAAGCCGCTGATTGGCGTCGGCTCGGTGCATACCCCGGAGCAGGCGATGGAGGTGCTTGCAGCAGGCTCGGCGCTGGTAGCCTTGGGCCGTGAGCTCATTGTAGAGCCGGACTGGGTAAAAAAGGTTGAAGAAGGCCGGGAAGAGAGCATCCGCACTACCGTCGGCCCGGAGGACCAGGAGGAGCTGGTCGTGCCTGACGCGCTGTGGAATGCCATCATGAACGTGCCAGGCTGGTTCCCGGTTCGGGACCGCAATGAAGCTCACTGAACAAGGGCCAGGCGGACGCGAAACACACTGCCTTCACCGGGTGTGCTTTCAACTGCAATCATGCCGCCGTGGGCTTCCACAATGGAGCGGGAGATCGCTAGCCCAAGGCCCGAGCCCCCCGATTTACGGGCTCGGGAGACGTCGCTTCGGTAGAAGCGGTCAAAGACATAGGGCAGGGCATCTGGAAGGATGCCGGAGCCGTTATCCCAAACGCTCAGCTCGGCCTCATTATGGGTCCGGATCAGCTTGACCGTGATGCTGCCCGTGGAGGGATCCGTATGCTGTACCGCGTTGTGAAACAGGTTCAGCAGCACCTGCTTGAACTTGTCGGGATCACAGGCGCTGATCAGCTCCTTCTGAAGCTGAAAGACGGCCTGCCGATCACCGGCAAGCACGGTCAGGCTGGGCTCCACCTCAGCAATCAAGGCGGCGAGGTTTACTGTCTGCAGCTCCAGGCCCGGTGAACGATCCAGGCGGGCCAGGAGCAGCAGATCCTCGATCAGCTTCTTCATTCGGCCGGATTCTCCGTGCATGCTCCGCAAAGCAGCCTCCAGCTGGGCCGGACTGACATGCCCCCGAAGCAGCACCTCCAGGAAGCCGTGAATAGACGTCAACGGGGTACGCAGCTCATGCGAAGCATCCGCGATGAATCTGCGCATTCCCTCCTTAGCCTCCACCTCTGCCCGGAATGAGTGCTCCAGCCGCTCAAGCATCCCGTTGAACGATTGCGCAAGGCGGTCAATTTCAACCTGGCCCTGAGAAGCCGGGAATTTCTCATTCAGCGTCTGTGCCCCGGTTCGCTGCACCGCAGCCACCATATTATCAAGGGGAGTCAGGGTCCGGCGCAGCAGGGGCAGATACAAGGCGACTCCCCCGGCAAGAGCAAGCAGAGACAATACGCCAAAGGTCATCAGCTGGCGCATGATGACGTCCTGCAACGGAGCTGCACTTACACCCAGCTGCATTAAACCCTGCGGCTGGGCGGGGCTCCCGATCAGCCGGAACACGACCAGCTGCTTAGTGCCATCCGGTCCATCAACCAGCCGGTACAGCTCGGGAAGCCGGGTTTCCGCCGACATCAGCGCAAGATAAGCTTCAGTGCCCAGCTGGGGCGGGGCATAGCTGTGGCCGCGAAGAGCCTGAAGCTGCCCTTCCCTGTTGATCCAGGCCAGAGAGGTGTCCGGAAGCAGCAGGAGCGGCCTGCGATTCAAGGGCTCGGCAGCTTCTGCTGTCTCTCTATTCCGGCTCCTTCCCCCGGGAACCGGGGCTTCACCGCCAGTACCGCCACTCCCTCCGCCTGTCATCCATATCTCGCGAAAGTCCATCGACAGACTCCGCAGCTGGGCATGCATCATGTCGGCCTGATTCTGATAAATGACACTTCGCATCAGCACATACTGAACAAAACCGATCATAAGCAGCAGCACCGCCAGCACGAGAAGGGAGCGGGACAGCAGCTGATACCGCAGAGAACGGGGGCCCTCCCGCAGCCGCTGAAGGTACCTCCTCATGGCAGATCGAGCCGGTACCCGGCTCCCCGAAGCGTGCGGATCAACCGGTGCTCCTTATCTCCAAGCTTCTCGCGCAGAGAGCGGATATACACCTCTACAATATTGTCCTGGCCCCCGAAATCATAATCCCACACGAGGCTTAAAATGGTACTCTTGCTGAGCACGGTGCCATTCTTCTGTATGAGCAGCCTGAGCAGATCATACTCTGTTGGAGAGAGCGCCAGTGGAGTACCTTCATAGGTAATGCGGCGTTTGCGGTCATCCAGCCTGAAGGGGCCTGCAGATACTTCGCCCAGCAGTCCCGGAAACTGATTCCGAACCCGGGCCAGAATGCGGGCCAGCAGCTCTTCGAAGCTGAAGGGCTTGGCCATATAGTCATCGGCGCCGATCCGCAGGCCCTCGACACGGTCCCCGACCTCATCGCGGGCCGTCAGCATGATGACGGCAGCGTCGCTGCCGGCGGCCTTCAGCTCGCGGCACACCTCCATGCCGTTCATGCCGGGGAGCATGACGTCCAGAATGATGACATGCGGCTGAAAGGCTTCCGCCGCCGCCAAGGCCTTGCGTCCGTCGTCCGCCAGCTTAATCTGACATCCTTCCCCGATCAATCCCATTTCGAGAAATTCTAAAATATGCGGCTCATCGTCCACCAGTAAAATCCGGACACCGCCTAAGGCTGCAGATGCTTTCATATACTAATTCCTCCCGTGCGTGTACCCATCGCTACACCTATCATACCGGAGCTTGCTGAAAAGCAGATGAAAAACAGAAAAATTTTCTCATAGCGATACTGAATAGCTCCTGCCCATAAAAGGATTGACAAGCCCTTGACGCCATCCTATACTTCATAATTGTTGAAATTCTAAAATTGAGGCTGTGGACTTTTCTAGAGCTAGCTCTATTTTCGCCACACCATTGTCATATAATGACAGTGGTGTGGCTATTTTATTTCAGAGGGGAAAGAAGCAATGAAGCGATGGCATTATGCATGGATTGTTTTTTTGGGCGGCTGCTGCTATGGGGTGTTGTCCACCATGGTCAAGCTGGCATACGCTGCAGGCTTTACCGTAACCGAGGTCACGGGAAGCCAGTACGCGGTGGGCGCACTGCTCGCCTGGGTCGCCGTGATCATCACCGGAAGAAAGCGAGCCCGCTCCCGCTCCAGTCTTAAGCTGCTGCTCTCCGGCATTCCGTTTGGCCTGACCGGCATTTTCTATTATCAGTCACTGCAGACGCTGAATGCGTCGCTGGCCATCGTCATCTTATTTCAGTTTGTCTGGATTGGCACGCTGTTTGAGTGGCTGTTCTACAAGAATAAGCCTTCGAGGCAGAAGCTTTTGTCTATTCTGGTGCTGCTGGCCGGCTCGGTGCTTGCAGCGAATCTTCTGCAGAGCGGGGGGCTTGCGGCTTCCGCAGCAGGCATTCTCTGGGCGTTGCTGGCGTCGCTCACATTTACGGCGTTCATCTTTCTCAGCAGCGCAGTCGGCAGAGACACACCGGCAATGCTGAAGACGGCGCTGTTATCGACAGGCGGCATGATCACTGTATTTCTATGCTTTCCGCCCGTCTTTATCCTGGACCTTTCGACCGTAAGCGGAGTGGCTCCTTATGGATTTCTGCTGGGTCTGTTCGGCGTCGTGCTCCCGCCGCTGCTGTTCTCCATCGGCATGCCGCATGTCGGGCCGGGGCTTGGCACTATACTGACGGCCTCCGAGCTGCCCGTAGCCGTTTCTATGTCTGCTCTCGTGCTGGGAGAGCCGGTAGCCTGGCTGCAATGGCTGGGGGTGCTGCTCATTTTGGGCGGCATTGTGATTGGCAACCGTAGAAGATCCCGGCCTTCGGCTGCAAGTTAGCTGCTAAATAACAGTAATCCAACCATATAAACGGTATAAAAGAGACTTTAGTCCCTTGTTTTTGGTAAAAAGTGGAGTGGGGAACCATGTACAATGTAGCATGCGTGCCCGGATGTCATCCCGATATAATGAGGGCGGGAGTACGGAGAGGGGCCGGATAACCCGATCAGACATCTGGGAGGAATACCGAACATGAACTTGAACATGATGAACAACTCCAGCAAACCGTGGAAAAAAATCTGCACAAGCGCGCTGCTTTCTGTCGCGATCGCCGGGGCTTTTGCCTTTGGTCCGGCACAACAGGCAGCGGCTGCCGCCTCAGCTGAGGCATCGGGCAATGTCTATCTGCGCAGCACGCCTTCTTCCGGAGGCAAGGTTGTGGACAAGATTTATAAAGGCGACGATGTGAGCATTCTGGCGCAGTCGGGCGACTGGTATCGCATTCGTACCGGAAACGGGACGACGGGTTATGCTTCCACCAAATACATTGAGGCGGCCAATACGTCGGTTAAAGGCGTGTCGAGCAGCTCGAGCGTCGAGAAGGTCATTCAGTCGGGCATGAAATATTTGGGCACACCCTATGAATACGGATCGAGCCGCAGCACAACCACCACGTTTGACTGCTCGGACCTGATGCGTCAAATCTTTATGGAGGGAGCGGATCTGAAGCTTCCGTCCGACTCACGCTCCCAGGGTGCCTACATTCAGGAGAAGGGGGCCGCGGTGTACAGCACCAGCCAGTTGAAGCGCGGGGATCTGGTATTCTTTATGAGCTACCGGGGATCTTCTGCTTCAGCGTATGCCGGGGTGAACAAGTCATCGCAGAGAATTACCCATGTCGCCATGTACCTGGGAGATGGCAAGCTGCTGCACACGTACTCCAGCCAAGCCGGGGGAGTCATGGTTGATGACTTTGACGGCTCCTGGAAGTATCGCTTCCTGTTTGGCGGCTCTCCCCTATAAAGCCTCTTATCTATAAAGGAAATGGGTAAGGCCCGGTACATTTGCTTTTTCCGCTGGCATCCTTTAATGTGGACTCCGTAGAAAATGACGCTGTGCATATCAGCGCTAAACGAGGTGAAGCATGAACGGACAACAGCGATCCGCGATCCGGCCAGGCCTTGTGGTGGATATTGTTATCAAGCAGCATCAGCGGACAGGACAGCTTACCCGCGGAGTGGTGAAGGATCTCTTAACGAACTCGCCAACCCATCCGCATGGGATCAAGGTCCGCCTCCAGGACGGTCAGGTCGGCCGGGTAAAGCATATTGTAACCGAAGGCTCTAGCTAAATAAAAAGCCGCTTCCAGAGCGCATGGATGAATTCGTAAATCCGTGCGTAAAGAAGCGGTTTTTTGTGTTTGATTTCGTGGTAAAACGTCTAACTCTATATATGAAGCGATAGTAAGATGTGCCCATAAACAGAACCAAGCACAGAGAGAAAGAGGTGACGGGACGAATGGCTTACAACCTGCAGGATATCGCCCGTGTTTCCGGTGTCGGAGCTCCCAGGCTGCAGGAATGGATAAGGCAGGGATTGCTGCAACTGTCCCCGGATGAAGAGGGCAGCACCCGTTTTGAGGAACAGGATCTGCTGAGATTGCAGCTCATCCTTTTAAATATGGAGCTACACATCCCTGCAAGTCAGCTGAAGCTGACTTTGGATGAGCAGGAGCAGGACATTATCGCGGCGCTGCTGGCCCACAAGCAGAGCCTGATGGACAAGGTCCGCCGGCTCCAGATGATGACAGAGACGATTGACCGAACCCTGTCTGATCTGGAGAAGGGGGCGGGGCCGAATCCGGAGACCTGGCTTGCCGGGCTGGGAGGCCAAGGCGCTCCGGAGTCCGGCTATTTGAGCAATGACAGTCTACACATTGAAGAAGGCCCCTCGCAGGAGGGGCGGGAGGAGGACAGCCGCTGGTCCAAGGATGATTATTTGAGCACCCAGAAGGAAGCGGATGAGATTTATCTGGATCTATGCCGGGCCATGGATTCCGGCCTGAAGCCGGAGCACCCGGAGGTGCAGAGCATCATTGACAGGCACTACCGCTGGGTAGGCCATTTCTACACGCCGAGTAAGAAGATATATATTGATCTTGGAGAGCTGTACGTGGAGCAGGATGATTTCAAGAAGCTGTACGATGTCTATCATCCGCGCCTCGCCCACTATCTTCGGGATGCCATGAAGGTGTATGCCGAAGCCAGATTATAGTCCTGCACAACAGGACGGCATGCTTACAGAGTCTCCTGCAGAATACCGACGAACTCTTCCAAAAATTGCTGATCCTCCGGGCTGAACCGGTTCTTCATCGGGCTGTCGATGTCCAGCACGCCGAACAGCTTCCCGTCCTTCCGTACGGGAATGACAATTTCGCTGTTGGAAGCTGCATCACAGGCGATATGTCCAGGGAAGGCATGGACGTCTTCCACGACGAGCGTCTTCAGGAGCGCCGCTGCTGTGCCGCATACGCCGCGGTTCAGCGGAATGCGAATGCAGGCAGGCAGTCCCTGGAACGGTCCGAGGACCAGCTCCTTGCCATCATAAATATAAAAGCCGACCCAGTTAATATCCTTCAGAAAATGCTGAAGCAAGGCTGAGGCGTTCGCCATATTGGCTACGCTGCTGGGCTCGTCGTGGATCAGAGCTTTGAGCTGTCCCAGAACCTGGGTATATTGTTCACTTGCCGTTCCTTCGTAAGGCATATTGTGGAACATAAAGGGATCACCTCTTTATAAAATTAGAATTATTCTAAGATAGTATAAGCGGAAGAGATCGTCAAGAGGGGTTTGATGCCGGCTGATTATGCCTGTCCCGGAACGGGTAATAAGTAAGGGATTGCAGGCCGCGGCCTAGAAGAGTGAAGGGAGATACAGCCAATGCGTGCAGATGTACAAAGCTTGTTTATCGGCATTCATATGCTTTACCACGCTCATCAACGGGATCTTACGATCAGCGATATGCAGCCAGAGCTGGAACGCCACGGCTACAGAGTGGGAGACCGGGAAGTGAAATACGAGCTGGAGCGACTGACCCAGGAGAACTACCTGACGTCGCATGGTGAAGGCTACAGCATTACCGGAGCAGGAATTGAAGAGTTTAAAGAAATTCAGCGTAAGCTAAAGGAATTATGCGGTGAAGTGCTGCAGCCTGTAGATAAAGGCCAGGCAGCCGATACGCTGGCGTAATGCAGGTCATATAAGCTGCATCGGCTTTCAAACTTAAACAGCCTCTGTCAAGACGGATTGTCTTGACAGAGGCTGTTTTTTTAGATGTTTGGAGCTACAGGCTGGAAATCGAATCCGGAAAGAGCGGGACGCGCGCCGACGAGTCAGCCGATTCCTTTGCAGCCCCTACAGACTCTAGAGCAGACTTAGACGCGGCCGAGGCTTCACCAAGATATTCCCGGATAAAGGACCGAACCTCCTCGCGGTACTGCTGGGGATGGACATGGTAGGCTGCGGCATGATTTGCGCCTTCAATCAGCAGAAGCCGTTTGGGACCCTGCTTGGCTTCGTACATGTCCACGCTCATATGAGTGGGAACATAATTATCGCGGGAGCCGTGAATAAAAAGCACAGGAAGCGGACTTTGCTGCACGCTGCGGATGGGACTGACCTGCTCGAAGCTAAAGCCTGCTTTTTTGCGGATCCGGTTGTTAACCCATTTCAGGAAATGAACAGGCAGCCTGTTCAGCTTCGTAATCTGATGCTTCATCAGCTCGCTGAGATCCGAGTAAGCACAGTCGGAAATGACGAGCTTCACCTGGGGTGGGACGTCCAGGGATAAGTACTCCAGCACCGTGCCGCCGCCGAGAGATTGACCATGAAGACCGATTTCGAGCTCCTCGCCATAATGCTCAAGCAGCCAGTTCACCCAAGCCTGCACATCATATTTCTCCTGATAGCCGTACGTAGTAAAGCGGCCCTCGCTCTGCCCGTGACGGCGCTGGTCGATCAGCAGCACATTGAATCCTTCCTCCGTAAACATATCCAGGAACTGGGTGGAGAAAGCCCGGGAGCCGGTGTAGCCGTGCACGATAATCATCCATCGCTTGGAGCGGGGATGCGGTGCTATGGCGGCGCCGGATAGCTTAAACCCGTCGATGCTCTGCAGGGTAACCTCGGTCTTGGCCAGTGCCTCGTAGCGGTCCCGGCTGTACAGTCCCAGACCTTCCAGGATGGTAAACAGCCGCAGGTCGTTCTTGACCCTCATCTGCGTAATTTGAACGTACCCGAACTGCGTGATGGCTGCAGTCAGCATGACCATCAGGATGACAATCGTAATGGCAATATACATTCCACATGCGCCTCCTTTCACCGAAAATCGCCGCGCGTCTCTCATCAGGTTTCATATTGACGAATTCATAAGGCATCACTCAATATAGAGTCATCCGCTAACGGCAGCTTTTTTGTTCGTGAACCGTGGTGGATCACCCGGATTTATATCATTACACTTGGCTTAGTATGGCCGAAAAGGCAAAAAAGAAGTCAAAAACTTTTAAACCTGAAACTACGGTTTCGAACCAATGTGCAGTGAAAGAAGGGGACAAAAATGCTGATCCAATACGAAGCAGGCAGCAGCCTGCTGCATCGCTGGGACCCGCTCGGAAAGCTGGCGGGACTCCTGTGTATCGCGGTTATGGCTATGCTGTGGAAGGGAACCGCCAGCCAGCTGCTGCTGCTCGGGCTGTGCATTGTGGCAGCCAGGTGGGGCGCCGGGATGTCGTGGCGGCGCATGTACCGCGGGGTGCGGTTGATTGCGGCGGTGGCGCTGCCTTATTTTCTGCTCACGGCTTTGACCGTGTCTGGGGAAACGGTATGGCTGACGTGGGGGCCGCTGCGGCTGACCGTGGAGGCAGTAGACCAGGCCGGGGAAATGAGCCTGCGAATGATCAGCCTGTTTCTGTCCTCTCTGACTTATATCGCTACAACAAATCCACAGGAGCTGGTGGCGGAGATGGTGCAGCGGCTGCGTATTCCTTATCGCTTTGCGTTTGGCATTTCCACGGCGTTAACCTTTCTTCCTATGCTGGAGGAGGAGGGGGAGATGATCCGGGCAGCCCAGCAAGTGCGGGGAGGGCGGCCGCCGAAGGGATTGAAGGGAAGACTGGCCTGGGGGGCAAGATTCATTGCTGCCGTGCTGTTGAACAGCCTGCGCAGAGTGCAGCAGACGGCGGGAGCGATGGAGTCTAAAGGCTTTACCGCTTATTCCCATAGGACCTTTCGGAACAAGAGCGTGATCCCATGGTGGAGCCTGCCATTATTCCTGCTCATGGCGGGTTTGACGATATGGACAGGCATCTACATGTAGATTGTTAACCGTTGTACAATAAAAATAGGTTGACGAATGCAGGGGGAAGGCGGCACAATGGGATTTATCAAGCCAACTGAATTGAAATGGGGGAACTGAACTTATGCAAGCATCCAGAAAATTTACGACTCAGGATATTGTCCTGATGGCCATGCTGGCCGCGGTCAATGGCGTGCTGACGATGTACCTGAGCCCGGTGAACAAGCTGCTGACAAGCCTGGGAGGACCGATTGCCACTTCTGTCACTACAGGGCTGTATATCGTGTATGGCCTGCTCGCCTATTACATTATCCGTAAGCCGGGAACAGCGGCCATTACCTTCATGATCGGCGGTACCATTCAGGCATTGACGGGACCGACTTACGGCATTCCGGCCTGTTTTACCGCGGCAGCCTGTTATGCGGTCGTTGCTGAGGGTCTCTTCGCCGCATTCCGTTACAAGAAATGGAGCACTGGCGTAATGATGCTGGCCGGCGGTGCGCTCGTGCCGCTGTGGTTCGTATTCGCGGCGCAGATGTTCGGATATACTGCCTGGCCTGCTGGCGTCCTGGCGGCGGCACTGGCCGTGCGCATTGTGAGCGGTGTCGTGCTGTGCGGCCTGCTGGCGAAGGTCATCGGCGATGCCGTGGAGAAGACCGGACTGCTCCGCCGGTTTGCACTGGGCATGAAGGGCTAGTGTCCGGATGAGGACAGCAGCGGTCGTGAAAGCTGTTCACAGTGAGCAGCTTTCTTACCGGTATGACGGTGAATCCTCCTATGCGTTGAAGGAGGTCAATCTTGAAATTCTCTGTGGCAGCTGGACGGCGATCATTGGCGCAAGCGGCAGCGGTAAATCAACCCTCTGTCAGCTGCTGAACGGCACGCTGCCGCGAAGCGGCGGCGGGCTGCGGGAGGGGAAGCTGGAAGTCATGGGGCTGGACCCTGCCGCAGCGGAGCTGGCGGAGATCATTCCGGCTGCGGGTGTGCTTTTTCAGGAGCATGAGGCACAGCTGGTGAGAGGGATCGTGGAGGACGAGGTCGCGTTCGGCCCGGAGAACCTCTGCCATCCGCCGGAGGAAGTGAACCGGCGGATAGATCTGGCTCTGGCGGCGGTCCAGCTGAGTGACCGCCGGCACGATGCCGTGCGCCGCTTGTCCGGAGGACAGCGGCAGCGTACGGCTATTGCTGCGGTGCTGTCTCTGCAGCCGCAGCTGCTCGTCTTCGACGACGCCTGCGCGAGTCTCGACGCCGCGGCGCAGGGAAGCTTCCTGCAGCTGTGCACCGCGCTGCAGGAAGAGGGCCGGACGGTGATCACCGCGTCCGGCCGCTTTGACGATGCCGCGCGCTCCGCGTCGCGCGTCATCGTCCTGAGCGGCGGCGGCGTCGTGCTCGACGGGCCGCCGGCAGAGCTGCTGCGCCGCTGCCATGGGCAGCTGGCGGAGCTGGGTCTGCTGCCTCGCCTGCCGCGTGAGGCAGCGGCGGCTGCGCCGCTGGGGCCCGCCCTGCTGGAGGTGAAGGGTCTAACCTTCACCTATCCCGGCGGCCGGCGGGCTCTGGCAGGCGCAGCCTTTACCCTGCGCAGGGGCGAATGGGCCCTGCTCACGGGAAAGAACGGCTCAGGCAAGACGACCCTGAGCCGCCTGCTCATGGGCCTTGCGCCCGCGCCGCGGGGCACGATCTCATATGAGGGCAGGGACCTGGCCGGACGGCCTGTCCATGAAACAGCTGCCCTGTTCGGATACGTGTTCCAGCAGCCGGAGCATATGTTCACCTCCCACAGTGTATGGGAGGAGCTGATCTACGGCCTGCATGGCGGCCTGCCGCCGGCACAGCGGCCGGAGCTGACGCCGCAGCAGCGCGAGCTGGCGGAGGAGCTGCTGGCCGAGGCGGGATTGACCGCCCGGCTGGAAGCCTCGCCATATCTCCTCAGCCGGGGTGAACGCCGCCTGCTGGCTGTCATATGCCAGCTGATTCTTCCCAAGGCGCTGTACATTCTGGACGAGCCGACGGCCGGGATGGACTACCGGGATATCAGCCGAATTGTGAAGCTGTGCCGGAGTGCCTGCCACCGCGGTGCAGCCGTGCTCCTGATTACGCATGACCCCGAGCTGCTGGCTGCTGAAGCCACGCTTTCCCTTCATTTGGATGGCGGGAGGCTAACCGCAGCACCCGCGCCGCAGACTCAGTTATAGCCCGCTCGCGTCAGCCTGTCTTATCTATTGCAGCGCCCCCGCTTCTCATAGGGGGCGCTGCTTTGCTGTATGCCGAAGTGCCGATGTGCCGATGTGCCTTCCAGCGGCCTGGAGGGTGCAACCCTGTCGTCGTTTTTTCGTATGTAACAGGGATCAAGATTAATTCATAATGCTTCCAATTAGATTGAACGCGAAAGGTGGGAAATACAAGCTATTATGAAGCCTATGGAAAATGAGAATGAAAAACCCTCACAAAGCAGGGCGAACACACGCCCGGTGCTGAGCGTAAATATCCAGGAAGCCGGCTATGAGCCCGGCAAGCTGCAAATCCAGGATATTGTCTTTAGCGTCGCACCTGGCGAGCTGCTGGGGCTGATCGGTCCCAATGGCGCCGGCAAAAGCACAACCATTAAAACCATGCTGGGCCTGCTGGAGCATGCCAAATCAGACATTTACATAGCGGGAGATCCGCCCCGATACGCCTATGTGCCGGAGCAGCCGATCTATTATGAGGATTTAACCCTGTGGGAGCATCTGGATCTGGCTGCTGCTGCCTTCGGCCTCCCTGAATCCCACTTTGAACGGAAGGGGAATGAGCTTCTGCAGCAGTTCGGCATGGATCATGTCAGGCATGATCTGCCGGGCGGCTTCTCCAAAGGCATGAAGCAGAAAATGATGCTTATGATCGGCTTTCTGTCCTCGCCCGAGGTTTATATCATTGACGAGCCGTTCATCGGTCTGGATCCCAGAGCGACAAAGGATTTCCTGGGGCTGCTGAATCAGGAACGGGAGCGGGGAGCAGGCATCTTAATGTGTACGCACGTGCTGGATACGGCAGAGCGAATCTGTGATTCCTTTATGATGCTCTCGAACGGGCGGATCGTATCGCGGGGAACCCTCCAAGACATTCGGCAGGCCGCTGGTCTGCCGGAGGGCTCGCTGTTTGACTGCTTTGATGCCATGACATGAGGAGAGGCCTATGAAGACACGTCCCGAAAATATTCCAAGCCCGGTCCCAGCTGCTCCCCGGATCCATCATCCCCGGCAGCTGTTTCGCCGCCGTCTACAGCATCACTTTCGTCAGCAGTGGTCAGCGATCAGTTCTGTCGTGGATAAGACCGTTCTGCTGTATCTAGTGCTGCTTGGTCTGCCGCTCGGCATCGGCCTGTACAGAGACTTGTGGAAGGTAACGCTGCCACCTGAGGTGGAGCAGATTCCTTCCCTGCCGGCAGCCATAATCCTGCTTGTCCTGTTCTCCAGAGGTGTATTACTGTTTGTGGATGCGGCAGATGCACTGTTTCTGCGGCAGCAGAACAGGTGGATGGAAGTGCTGAGAGGGCGCGGCCTGCTGTACAGCGTTCTGGCTGGAAACGTTCTGGCAGGCAGCATTACATGGCTGCTGCTCCCGCTCTGGTACAGAGTGTTTCATCTGGAAGGCTGGCAGCTGACGGGATGGGCCTTTCTGGCTTCGGGGATCGGCTGGAATGCCAGCCTGCTGACCCACACCGTTAAGGCGAAGTATGCCGGGCTCCGCAAGTATACTCTTGCCGCAGGCCTGCGGCTGTCGTCACTTGGGATCTATATAGCTCTGCTGTCCTTGATGGGCAGGCATATCCCGGCTCTCTTCATGGCAGGTGCTGTATTTCTGGGGCTTTCCTTTTGGCTCATGCGTACAAAAGCCCGGGATCCACACACGTTTACAAATGATGTCAAAATGGATGCCCGCAGCCGCGTGAAGCTGACCGACCTGCTGGTGACGCAGGCGCTCGGCAGGCTGCCCAAGGTGCGGAGCAAGACGTGGCTGTTTCGCCGCTCGCGCCGGCTGTACCGCAGTCCAGCGCCCGACAAGCGCTTTGCTTCCGCCGGGGTCAAGGCGTTCCTGCGGCAGCAGGAGAGCCTGCTGCTCTATCTGCAGATGACGTCGGTTGGTGTCCCTGCCGTGCTGGTTCCGCCTCTGTTTGTTAAACTGATCGTTTACGTGCTCATCATGCTCATCATCACCTATGTGCTGGTGCTAAAATGGAAGGGCTTCTCGGAGTCCAGCCTCGCCAAGGTGCTGCCATTTACGACGCAGCAGGAAATGCAGGCCGGCACGCTCGCTGTCCAAACCCTGCTGCTGCTGCCATGCCTGCTGCTTTCGCTGGTGCTGGGCCTGTCGCTGGCGCCGGGCTGGCTCGGCCTGCTGATCGCAGCAACGGCAGGGACAGCTGTAACCCTGCTGCTCCCGCACTTCATGATGAGGCCTTCACTGGGTCGAAGAGGGTAGCGGCCGACAGCCTTAAAGCCTGCCAAGTCAAGACCCCTCGGCAGACTCCGGGCAGGTTCGCGCATCAGCCGCCCGCTGCAGCTCAAGCCCCATGCGTCCTTCGGCCGCGCTTACCCCCGCGCTCCCTCGGCAGCATGCTTGCCTGCCGTGTAGCCGGTGGAGAAGGCGGCTGTAATGTTATAGCCGCCGGTGTAGCCGTGGACATCCAGAATCTCGCCGCAGAAGAAGAGGCCCGGCATGAGCTTGGATTCCATCGTCTTCGGCTGCACCTCCTTCAGGCTGATTCCGCCCCCGGTCACGAAGGCTTCCTTCAGCGAGCGGGTGCCGCAAGCGCGGAAGCTGCACTTCTTCAGCACGGCAGCCAGGGCAGTGACAGCCGCCCGGGAGACGACATTTGCCGCCGTATCGCCGTCCAGCCCGGCCTGGCTGAGCAGCAGCGGAATGATCCGCTCCGGAAGCCATCCCTTCAGTACATTTTTCACAGCCTTCTTCGGCTCTTGGGAAAGACGGGAACGAATCTCCTCCTCGGCGCCGCCAAGCGAAAGGTCTGGAAGCAGATCGACAGCCATCTCGACATTAACCGTGTCAAACTTCTTCTGCACCTGGCGAATAAACTGGCTGCAGCGCAGCGCAATAGGTCCCGAGATCCCGAAGTGCGTAAACAGCATATCGCCCCGATGCGCAATGACCTTCTTGCCTTTGGGGTTCCAGACCGACAGCTCAACATCCCGAAGCGACAGCCCTTGCAGCTCCTTGGAAGCAATAAACGGCTCTGTCGATACAATAGGCACCTCAGTAGGGTACAGCTCTGTAATGGTGTGCCCTGCTGCGGCTGCCCAAGGGTAGCCGTCTCCGGTCGAGCCGGTCTGCGGCACAGATTGCCCGCCTGTGGCAAGAATGACGGCTTGGCTGCGGAAGGTCTTTCCGTTCTTCAGCTGGATGCCGGCCGCCTGATTTCCTTCATATAATATACGCTCTACGGGACTGTTGGTCAGCACCTCGGTGCCGAGCTCTCTCACCTTGCCGACGAGGGCGTTCACCACGCTGGAGGCTTTATCGGTGACAGGAAACATCCGGCCGTGATCCTCCTCCTTCAGCCGAATTCCCAGACCCTCAAAAAAACGCATAATATCCCGGTTATTCCAATGCTGAAACGAGCTGTACAGAAATCGTCCGTTTCCCGGAATGTGAGCGATCAGCTCGTCCGGCTCCTTGGCATTAGTAACATTGCAGCGGCCGCCGCCTGATATTCCCAGCTTGCGTCCCAGCTTGTCTCCTTTATCAACCAGCAGAACTGAGGCGCCCTGTTCGCCGGCGGCGACACAGGCCATCAGGCCGGAGGGACCTCCGCCGACCACAATGACATCGTAATGCAGCATGTTCATGTATCTCCTTTATAAGCAGGCCTATGGACCTGATCCATCTTCATTATGGATTGACTTGTAAGACTTGCAATATGTGATGCTTAACCCGTTTATTATACCACTTTGTCTGTGTAACCCAAGCGGCTTGCCTGTATTTTTTGCACTCTTTATGCTTACTCTTTACCAAGGATCGGACAATGGGGTGACTGCGGATAATCTTTTCCTGCCCTAGCCATAATAAGGTCGAGATCTCACGGTAAAGGAGGCTATCACAGATATGAGCAAAAATGATTCGAAGCAGCAGCAGCTCCAGAAGCAGGAGAACAAGCACCGCCAGGGCTCACCGGCTCCGGACAAGAAGCTGGACGGCGTGAACAAGCCCTCTACTTAGGCGGGAGTGAGAGGAAGCGGATTCCACAGACCTGGGGTCCGCTTTTTCTGCAGGTCTGCGTACATATCTTGCTTTCAGTTCATCGGTTTGTATAATATAAGTTAGCGGTTATTCCGTATTCATGAAGAATAAACTTGTTTATATAAGGAGTGGAAGCACGATGGGTATGTCTTTTGACCGATATATGCGTGATATGGTTCAGCCAATGCGCGATGAGCTTACAAGCCTGGGCATCCAGGAGCTGACAACAGCAGAGGAAGTAGAAGCGAAGCTTCCGGGAGCAGCGGGAACGGCACTTGTCGTCGTAAACTCGGTGTGCGGCTGTGCCGCAGGCCAGGCTCGTCCGGGTGTAGCCCGTGCGCTGGAGAACAGCGTCAAGCCGGATCACCTGTTCACCGTCTTTGCGGGACAGGACAAGGAAGCAACGGCGAAAGCCCGGGAATATTTTGCACCTTATCCGCCATCATCTCCATCCATCGCCCTGCTGAAAGACGGGGAGCTGGTTCATTTTATCGAACGCCATCAGGTTGAGAATCGTTCCGCCGAGGAAATTGCGGCAGATCTCGCGGATGCGTTTGACCGTTACTGCCGTTAATGCTCTAATGTCAGTAATTTCAGACCCCGTAGCATTCGGAACCACCGAGGCCCCGGGGTCTTTTTAATCACAAGGTTCTTGACATGAACCGGACACTGCGGTGTTAATTATGAAGGGAGCGAGCAAGCATGAGCCTGCAGGAACAGATTATTGCTGAGCTGGGCGTCAAGCCGGAGATCAATGCAGAGCAGGAAGTCAGACGGCGTGTAGATTTTTTGAAATCGTATGTGAAGGATTCGGGCACCTCGGGACTATTGATCGCGATTAGCGGGGGGCTGGACAGTGCGGTAGCGACCGGACTGTGCAAGCGGGCAACGGATGAGCTGACGGAGGAGCTGGGCCGGGAATTCAAGACGCTCGGCGTCTTCCAGCCCTATGGGCAGCAGCCGGATATTGAGCACAGCTACGAGACCGCCAAAGCCTTTCAGCTGAAATACACGATGGAGACGAACGTAGAGGATGCTGTGAACGAGGTGGCCCTGGAGGTTGAGCACGGGATGAAAAATATCGGTGTGCACCAGCATATGAGCATTCCGGGCAAGGGTAATGTCAAGGCCCGGATGCGGATGGTCATTCAGTATGCGATTGCCTTCGAGCAGAATCTGCTCGTGGTCGGTACCGACCATGCTTCCGAGGCGATTACCGGCTTCTACACGAAATGGGGAGACGGTGCCGTGGACATTACTCCGCTCAGCACCTTAAACAAGCGTCAGGTCCGCCAGATCGGCTCGTACCTGGGTGTTCCGCAGGCCGTGCTGGACAAGGCTCCGACTGCCGGGCTGTGGGAAGGACAGACCGATGAGAAGGAGCTTGGCATCAAGTATGATGACAACAGCGACTATCTGGAGGGCAAGGAAGTGGCGCCAGAGGTCCGGGAGAAGCTGGAAAGCTACTATCGCCGAACCGCGCACAAGCGCAATGCGATTCCCGGGATCTAATGAATGAAGTCTCAGATGCACCTGCCTGAGAGCGGAATAAGAGCCTGATTAGGCTAAAGCAGCCAGTGCGCGCCGGTTTCATAGGTGCGCGCTGGTTTTTTTGATACAATAGATGGGGTTGTAGACTTTAGGGAAGCGCTAAAAGGGGCTGGCGATCATAATATATGGAATCGGGCATGACGTGCTGGAAATCAGCCGCGTGAGTCTCCTGCTGGAAGGGCGTCACGGCGAACGATTTGTGGAGCGCGTATTAACACCGGCAGAGCGAAGGCTTGCAGCAGACAAGGGGAAACGCCGGGCTGAGTTCATCGCGGGGCGCTTTGCGGCGAAGGAAGCGATCAGCAAGGCTTTCGGCTGTGGAATCGGCCATACGATCGGATTTCTGGATATGGAAATTGTGCCGGATAACGCCGGGCGGCCGGTGGCAGCCATTAGCCGGGAATGCTGGGCAAGGCTTGGCATTACGGAGCCGGAGAGCTATAACACTCACATTACGATTACTCATCAGAGCGAGCTTGCCTCTGCTTTTGCCGTGATTGAGCGAAAGGAATGAAACAGGTCATGGACCCATTACAACAGCAACGTTATTTCAGCCAGGAGCTCCTGGACTGGTATGTCGTCATCAAGCGGGACTTGCCGTGGAGAAGGCACAGCAATCCTTATTTCATCTGGATCTCCGAAATTATGCTGCAGCAGACGCGGGTGGATACGGTCATTCCGTATTTCAATCGTTTTATCGAGAAGTTCCCTACCGTGGAGGCTTTGGCGGATGCGCCGGAGGATGAAGTGCTGAAATGCTGGGAGGGCCTCGGATATTACTCCAGAGCGCGGAACCTGCAGTATGCTGCACGCCAGATTCGGGATCAGTACGGCGGCATCATGCCGAGCGGCAAGGAAGAGGTGGCATCGCTGAAGGGGGTCGGTCCCTATACGGCGGGGGCGATTCGCAGCATCGCTTTTAATGTGCCTGCACCTGCGGTGGATGGCAATGTCATGCGTGTGCTGTCCCGTTACTTCCTGATCGAGGAGGATATTATGAAGACCGGCACGCGGAAGCTGATGGAGGAGTTGGTGCTGCAGCTCATTCCGGAAGGACGCGCCTCGGACTTCAACCAGGGTCTTATGGAGCTTGGAGCCTTGGTGTGTACGCCGAAATCGCCCAAATGCTTGACCTGTCCCGTGATGGTGCACTGCCGCGGGCGGATCGAAGGCATGGAGGACAAGCTCCCCGTCAAGGCCAAGGCCAAGCCTCCCCGCCAGGAATATCGGCTGACTGCCATCATTGAGGGCAGCGGAGTCGAGAGCGGCAAGGTGCTGATCCGCAAGCGCCCATCAACGGGTCTGCTTGCCGGTATGTGGGAGCTGCCTCATATTTCGGAGGTTCCGCCTGATGGTGATGCGGCTCGGCATGTCATGCTCCCGGATGCGGCGGCGGCCAAAAAGCTCGCGGAGGAGCTTGGCAGAGAGCGGCTTCCCGTCGTCCCCGGAGAGCATGTTATGGCTGCAGAGCACACCTTTAGCCACATTCACTGGAATATGCGGGTATATACCTGCTCCTGGTCACCGGCAGTGCCGGCAATGGCCGCTGAGAGCGCGGCGGCGTATGACGCTTCTCCTTCCATCCCGGAAGCGGGCTCCTCGCCAGGTCCCCTGTATCAGTGGATTACCGCAGACGATATGGAACGCTATGCGTTTCCCAACGTTTTTTTGCGCATATTGAACGCTTATTTTGCAAATATTTAACGTCTGCTTAATTCATAAAGTTATTTCAGATAACATTACCCTGTTAATCTTTAATGTAGTAAAGCATTGGAATGGGTAGAGACGATGAGAAAACCCGAGCACATGCTTCCTCGAGGAGGGAGACTTGTGTCCGGGTTTTTTTGCTGTGCTGAGGCTGCGCTTACATACAATTTACACTCTGTTTATCTTCTCCTGAAGCTCCCGTTTTAAGCTGGATAGAGTCTAAAGGGGGAGATCCACATAGAACATTCTGAACGCGAACGTGTTAAATTCCCGATTATCGCTTCGATCACTTCCATTGATCAAATCGAGGCGGCGGTGAACAGCAGTGTAGAGCGTGTTATTCTGATGGCCGGCGATATTATGAATCTATCCTCCATTGTCAAGAGCCTGCACGACAGCGGCAAAAAGGTGTTCGTGCATCTGGAAATGGTCGGCGGACTCGGTAGAGATCATTCAGCCGTGCAGTACATTGCGGAACGGTTTGGTGTTGACGGCATTGTAACGACGAAGACGAATGCCGTGAACGCGGCGCGTCAAGCCGGTATTTTGTCCATACAGCGTGTATTTGCCATTGATTCGCCGGCGCTGGAGACGGCGGTCAAGATGATCCGTCAGGCGCGTCCTGATGAGGTAGAGCTGATGCCGGGCCTGATGCCGAGAGTCATCCAGGAAATGAAGCAGAGGATTGAGCAGCCTCTCATTGTCGGCGGACTGATCCGAACCGAAGAGGAAATCAAGCAGGCGCTTGCGAGTGGAGCTAATCATCTGTCGATCGGCTCCGTTGAACATTGGTAATAAAGATACCGCCGTTCTGAGAATCCTGTTTCTATCCGTTCATTATGCCAAAAAAGCCGTCCCGCTGCAGCTGCAGCGGGACGGCTTGAAGTGCTGGGCAGGCGATATTACTTCGCGCTGTCGTAGCGTTTGCCGACTTCTTCCCAGTTCACAACGTTCCAGAAAGCGGAGATGTAATCCGGGCGTTTGTTTTGGTATTTCAGGTAGTAGGCATGCTCCCATACGTCCAGGCCGAGAAGAGGCGTTTGGCCTTCCATGATCGGGCTGTCCTGGTTCGGCGTGCTGGTTACAGCCAGCTTGCCATTGTTCAGCACGAGCCAAGCCCAGCCGCTGCCGAAGCGCGTGGTTGCTGCTTTAGCGAAATCTTCTTTGAATTTATCGAAGCCGCCCAGCTCGCTCTCGATCGCGTCAGCCAGTGCACCGGTAGGAGCGCCGCCGCCGTTAGGTCCGATGACTTCCCAGAACAGGGAGTGGTTTGCATGGCCGCCGCCATTGTTGCGAACGGCTGTACGGATATTTTCTGGAACGGCATCCAGGTTTGCAATGAGATCCTCCAGGGACTTCTCTTGAAGCTCAGGAGCGTTCTCCAGCGCTGCATTCAGGTTCGTTACATAGGTGTTATGGTGACGGTCGTGGTGGATCTCCATCGTTTGTGCATCGATGTGAGGCTCCAGCGCGTTGTTTGCATAAGGCAGAGATGGTAATTGAAATGCCATAGTGAAAAAAACCTCCTGTAATATGTTTTTTTATGAGTAAAGGGCTGCTCCCGTAACGGGAGAACCATTTATCACACGGTGAATCCATATATGTAATTGTCCATTCCTCCATATTTTAAACCTTTCTGATGGATTAAATCAACTTTTGAGTCCGAAAACGCTGCGCCATTTTGCGCTGCTGCTCTCGTTACTGCTTTTTTTCGAAAACAAGTATGTTTGGACAATGTAAAGACAAGCTGGCGTTTATTTTAATTAAATTCTGATCAACTTGCTGGATTAAAGGAGACCGGAATAATATGCTTGAAATGTAATCGCTTTATATGAAGCGCTTACAGAAGAAAAACCGTGAATTTGAAAGAATTATGTGGTTTAATGGACAAGAAAGCGGGTTTTTCGCCATTTTTGTAGTCATCATTATTGTTAGGTTTGCATCAACGGAATACTATAATATTGTAAAATGCAATATTGTAAACCGCGTAAACCGTACCATGCTAACGAAAAGGGAGATTTTGAAATGCATATTCGTTCCTTTCAATTAAGTGACTGTAACCGGGTTATTGAGCTGCTGCAGGTTGCACTGTCCGAAGAATGCTACGAAAACACAATGGAGCCATTTTCAAGACAGCTCGCCTGGGATTCCGACCTCATTATGGTCGCGGAAGAAGATGGAATGCTCGTCGGTGCGTTGATCGGTACGATCGAGCGCAATCACGGGTGCTACTACCGGATCGCAATTCATCCGGATTACCGCCGAAAGGGAATCGGCAAAGCGCTTGTATCTTCAATGGAGCAGCGTTTTCAATCACGCAAGGTCAGCCGCATCCTTGTGGCTGGAGATGAGCATAACGCCGCCGCCATGCCTCTTTACGAAGCGATGGGATACGGAGCGAATAAAATTTTGACTGCATTTCAGAAGCTGAGCATCGTAGCCCAGCCGTGAAGGTCAAGATCGCATTTTGATATGGAGCATATCCCGGGTCGTTGCAAATGGACCTGAGATATGCTTTTCTATTAGTATGCCGGATGAGGCCAGGTATCGCGGCCAGGCTATTCTCGAGTAAAGAAGGTGTACAATGGAACAGACGGTACCCCCGGGTTCCTCCGGAAATAATGATGCGCCTAAAGGCAAGAAGGAAGCCAGCTTTGCAGCCGAGCTGTGGGACTGGATCAAGACCATTGCCATTGCCTTTGCCATCATGCTGCTGCTGAATATGTTTGTTTTTAACCTGTCGATGGTAAAGGGCGAATCGATGGAGCCGACGCTGACGGCCTCGGAGCGCCTGTTTATTAATAAGATTGGATACCGCTTCGGCGACCCCCGCCACGGGGATGTCATTGTGTTAAAGGATCCCAGTGACGGTCCGGACAAGAAGGAGTTTCTCGTGAAGCGGATCGTCGGAGTGCCTGGCGATACAGTGGAGGTCAAGGGCCACATTCTGTACGTGAATGGCAAAGCCCAGAAGGAAGAGTATACAGATGTTCCGATCGAGGACCCGGATTACGGACCGGTTACCGTGGAAGAAGGACATTATTTCGTGATGGGAGACAACCGTCATTTTCAAAAATCCAAAGACAGCCGCAAATTCGGCACGGTGGAACGGTCGGAAATTGTAGGCAAGGCCGAATTTATTTTCTGGCCGCTGTCGGAGATTAAAGGGCTGTAGCTCCAGCAGGAGTCAAACAGCCTGCCATAAGGAGGCGTGGAGATGCATTCCGCACATGGGGCTTATGCCCCGGCGCCTTCCGTCTGGGAGGCGCTAAAGCAAGAGATCAAGCTGGCTGCGCCAGATATGGGCATTGATGACATCGGATTCGCATCAGCGGATCCATTTGTGTCCCTGCGGGGAATTCTGCAGCGTCATCGGGAGCTGGGCTATGAATCCGGCTTCGAGGAACCGGACCTGGACAAGCGCGTTACGCCTGCCTTGCCGGGCACCCAGCCAGCATCGCTCATTGCGATTGCGGTAGCCTATCCCGCCAAGATGAGCAATCCGCCGAAATCCCAGCCGGGGCAGTACCGGGGCATCATGGCCCGCTCGGCCTGGGGCAGGGATTATCATCAGGTTCTGCGGGATGCCATGCAGCGGCTGGAGGCGTTCATTCGGGAAAGAGTGCCGGAGGCCGTGCTGGAGAGCATGGTGGATACCGGAGCTTTATCAGACCGCGCCGTGGCTGAACGAGCCGGCATCGGCTTTAGCGCCAAGAATTGCGCTATTATTTCTCCAAAGTTCGGCTCCTGGATTTATCTAGGTGAAATGGTCACGAATTTGCCGTTTCCCCCGGATCAGCCGGTCACCGAGGACTGCGGGGAATGTACAAGGTGCATTGATGCTTGTCCGACAGATGCCTTGGTCGGTCCGGGAGTGCTTAATGCTCAGCGGTGCGTTTCTTTTCTGACGCAGACTAAAGGATTTCTGAGCGATGAATATATGCGCAAGATCGGCAATCGCCTTTACGGGTGCGATACATGTCAGATTGTATGTCCCAAGAACAAGGGACTGAACTGGACGCATCATGCGGAGCTGCAGCCGGATCCCGACAAGGCGAAGCCGCTGCTGCTTCCGCTGCTCGATATGAGCAACCGGGAATTTAAGGAGGCCTTTGGCGACACCTCGGCGGCCTGGAGAGGGCGTAAGCCGATCCAGCGTAACGCCGTGATCGCCTTAGGTAATTTCAAAGATGCATCTGCAGTGCCGAAGCTGAGCGAAGTGCTGCTGAAGGATCCGAGGCCGGAGCTGCGGGGAACTGCTGCTTGGGCTCTGGGCCGCATTGGAGGCGAGGAAGCGTTGAACAACTTGAATAAAGGCATGAAATCCGAGCAGGATGAACAGGTTCGGAGCATGCTGCAGCAGGCGCTGCAGCAGCTGACTCCGGAAGAAGCCGCTGCAGGCTCCTCTGCGCCAGCGGAGGTGGACGGTGGAGAGCGCACAGCCGGTCAGCCCGCAGCAGTCGGCGAGCCGATGGGAACACCGGTTATACCGGCAGAGGTGCTTTATTACGATGAGGTCCAGACGCCGATTGGCACATTAACGCTTGTTGCATCGCCTGCGGGGATTTGCCTGGTGGAGTTTGGTCCCTTTACGGTGAAGGAGGCAGTGCTTCAGCAATGGTCGCGGACCTGGGCCGGCGGAGCGGGCTATGAGCGCAGCGAAGAGAAGCTTAGCTCCGCAGTATCCCAGCTGGAGCAATATTTCCGCGGGGAGCTGAAGGAGTTTACCCTTCCGCTGGATCTGCGCGGCACGCCGTTTCAGGTGCAGGTGTGGACCGCATTGAACGATATCGCCCATGGCACGGTCCAGTCCTACAGGGAGGTCGCCGAAGCGATCGGAAGGCCGAAGGCTGTTCGAGCGGTCGGCGGCGCTAATAATAAGAATCCTGTGCCGATCATTGTTCCCTGCCACCGCGTCATCGGTACAGATGGAGCACTGGTTGGCTACGGCGGGGGCGTGGAGATCAAGCGTGCTCTGCTCCAGCTGGAGGATGCACTGCCTGCAAGGCGGGGCTCAGAGGCCTGATCCCGGGGTCGCTTGGAGGAGAAATGACACGTTTTTTTCATTTGCTGTCCCTGATGGGACATGCTATGATAGGTTTCGTAATATGCCATGAATATGGTGAATATTGTGAACAAAAGGTGGTCAAGTCATGAATATTGTCATTCCGATCATTACATTGATCGTGGGTCTGGTAGGAGGCTTTTTCATCGGTGCTTACTATCTCCGCAAGCAACTGGAGAAGATGCAGAGCAACCCCGAGATGCTGCAGAAGATGGCGAAGCAAATGGGCTATAACTTGAACGGCAAGCAGATGCAGCGCGCTCAGCAAATGATGAAGAACCAGCAGCTCCCAGGCAAGGCTCCGGGCCAGTCCCGCAAACGCAAATAAACGGTCTTTAAATAGAAATAACAATCCATGCTGAACAGGCATCAGGAAAGAGGGGTATACCATGGCTGGCGTGAAGGATTATATGAATCATCATGTAGCAGAGCATCGGGAGAAGATTGAGTATCATGTCCAGCAGATCCTGAAGTTGATCGGTGAGGATACCGAACGGGAAGGATTGCTGGATACGCCCGCCCGTGTCACTCGGATGTACGAGGAGATATTTGCAGGCTATGAGGTCGATCCCCGTGATGTGCTGGGCGTTACGTTTGATGAGCAGCACGAGGAGCTTGTCATCGTCAAGGATATTGTGTACTACAGCCAGTGTGAGCATCACATGGCGCCGTTCTTCGGCAAGGTCCACATCGGTTATGTACCGAGCGGCAAGATTGCCGGCCTGAGCAAGCTGGCTCGTCTGGTGGAGGCTGTCACGCGCCGCCTGCAGGTTCAGGAGCGGATTACTAGCCAGATCGCCGATATTATGGTTGAGGTGCTGAAGCCGCAAGGGGTCATGGTTGTTGTGGAAGGTGAGCATCTGTGCATGTGCTCCCGCGGCGTGAAGAAGCCGGGCAGCAAGACCATCACCTCCGGCGTGCGGGGCACGTTCCAGAACGATGCTGCACAGCGTGCAGAGTTTATGTCTTTAATCAGGAATTAAGATTGTATGAAGGGTGTTCCTTTCGCTGCTGCGAGAGGTAACACCCTTTTTTTTAATGGCTGGCTTCTCAAGCCCTTCTAAAAAGGCTCCCACTTGAGCCGGCTGGCCTTGTCATACCGGGCCTGAACCTCTTGCCAATACACGACCTTCCACCAATCCTGAATGTATGACTTGCGATCATTCTGGTGCTTCAGGTAGTACGCGTGCTCCCATACGTCAAGGGCCAGCAGCGGTACGACATCCCACTGTGACAGGTTCTGATGCTTCTCAGCCTGAAGGATTTCCAGTCGTTGACTGCGGGGACTCCACACCAATATTGCCCAGCCGCTGCCCTCCACGTTTTCTGCCGCCTGACTGAATTGCTGCTGGAAGGCATCGAAGCTGCCGAAGCTTCTAACCATCTCGTCTCCCAGCGTACCCACCGGCTTACCGCCCCCGTCAGGACTCATAATGCTCCAGAAGAGGGTGTGCAGATAGTGACCCGCTCCATGAAAAGCAAGCTCTCGTTCCCAATGCTTTATAAGGTCGAAGCGCCCTTGCTGGCGCGACTCTGCAAGCTTTTTCTCGGCTTGATTTAAGCCGTCTACATAGCTTTGGTGGTGCTTGTCATGGTGAAGCCGCATCGTCTTCTCATCAATGTAGGGCTCCAGTGCATCATAAGCATAAGGAAGCGGAGGCAGCCGGTGACCGCCTATAGGCACAGGCTGAAGCTTCTCGGCCGAGCGGCCTGAGAAGGAGAGGACGGCCTCTGGAGAGTCCTGCTTGAACAGCGTGATGGAGCCGGGTTCATGAGAGAGGCTGCTGCCTTGCTTGGTCTGCTGCATCAAGATCTCCAGCGACCCCGGCTTGTTCAGCTGCGCTAACACATCCAGGAAATATTGTGACTCCCGGATGATATGCTCCAGTACGACCGGAGCCAGGGGAAGCTGCTGAACGGCAGCACTGCGCTCCATCATAAGCCGAAGCTGCTGAATGAACACCTTGGATTGGTGCATGGACATGCTCACCAGCTGCTCAATGGGAGCAATTATTCCTGGCGGTAAAGCGCCATGGCTGCTGGCAGACGGCAGGAGCTGTTCTGCAGCTTTCTCCGTCTCTGTAAATACGATCGCCCAATCATCCAGCAGCTTGATGTAGACCTGCTCCAGCCCGGGGATGATGGCCTTGATTACCTCGGTATGCTCCGCTTCCTGCTGCTTCCAAAATATAATCTCCTCCAGAATCCGGGCTGGAAGCTGAGGACCGTAAATATACAACATGACTTCAATTCCCCCTGTCCATCCATTTCATGTCAGACTCTACTGATATATTCTGGAGGGAGCCTGTATCATGCCCGCCTGAGAATATTCTGGAAGACCCTGCTTCTGCTGTTGCTGGAGCAAGAATAAGCCTGTCTTGCGGGCAGCAGAAGCTGCAAACAAGACAGGCTTATAGTGACAATCATTATGACGAAGCCTCTGGCGGCTCCAGCTTGCCGAGGAAGGTGGACACCCGGCGCAGATACTCCCGGGGATGCTCCCGGAAGATTAGCTCATGCCGCGCATTCTCTACGATCCACGAGCTTGAATCAGGGTGAGTCTGGTTGGCTGCTATTTTTTCGGCAATCGGGTAAGGCGCCTTGTCATCCTTCGTCCCGTGAAGGATCAGGGTAGGAAATGGATAATCATGCTTCTTCACTTCCTGATACGGAATCTGATCCAGACTGGTGCCGTTCAGCACCGGAAACAGCAGCTCCAGAATTTCGAGAGAAGGGTGACGCGGAAGGTCAATCTGATTCTTGATGTTATGATATAGTGTATCCGGCTCCAGCAGGAACGCACTGTCGAGAATCATAGCATCAATATCCTTCGTCTCAAGTCCTGCCTGCAAGGCCGTTCCGCCTCCCATAGAGAAGCCCCAGACGACAATTTGCTTCGCGCCCCGCTGCTTCACGAGCTCGATCGCTCCCAGCAGCTGCAGCTTCTCCTCCTTGCCTCCGGTAGCAACGTCTTTGCTCGTTTGCGAAGCGAAAGCGTAATCAAACATCAACACATTGAAATCCAGGTTATGAGCGTAATGGGCCAGATCATACATCGGCACCCACGTCTCTTCCCGGTTCGCCCCGTATCCATGGCTGAGTATAATGGTGCGGTTCGAGCCTTCCGATGGAATGTACCAGCCGCTGATTGTCTTCTCGCCGTTCAGGGACGGGAAGTTCACACTTTCATAGTCCATGCCCTTGGCGAGCTTGGGGTTGGAATACAGCGGTGCTACGGTAGGGTTAGAGAGCACCCATGCGATATAGGCATGCAGCGCGATAAAGCAAAATATAAGAAAGAAGACGACGGATAGAATGAGAGCGAGCAAAATATGCTTGAGGCGAATCATTCCTGTCGACAGCACAGAGCTTGTTGAATCGGCTTCAGCGGTGCGGGAGATTGGGGCGTTTCTGCCAGTAGCCATGCTCATGTATGGCCCCTCCTTACCAAGGTTTCTTTCACATCCATAAAAAATGAAAATATAATCTATCGTATGCCGGGCTACAGGCAAAGTCAATGAATATCAGGGATTTCTGACAGAAATAAAACTGGAAATCCATTTACTTCCCTAATCATTTTTCATATAATTCTTGTAACCAGGTTTCACGTGATGAAACATTGAGAGGGGAAGGGCGGTATGGAAGATCGCAAACTGACCGTTCGCGCCGTTGAACGGGCGCTTGATATATTAATGTGCTTCACCAAAGCCCAGGAGCTGGCGCTTACAGAGATATCTTCCCAGATCGGACTGCATAAGAGCACGGTACACCGGCTGATGGCGACACTGGAGGAGCGGGGATTTGTTGTCCGGGACAGCCGCACCGATAAATACAGGCTAGGTATGAAGATTTGGGAGCTGTCCACCCATCTGTCGCATAGTGACGATCCGGCGGTACGGCTGCTTCCTTTGATGGAGAGCCTGAGGGACCAGCTGGGGGAAACGATCAGCCTGTATCTGAGGGATGGTGCAGAGCGTATCCGGATACAGGCAGTACAGAGCAATCAGGCGATCCGCAGAGTGGCTCAGGTGGGAGCTCGTCTGCCGCTGTATGTTGGAGCATCCAGTAAGGTGCTGGTGGCCTTTGCATCCCCTGCTGTACAGGAGGAATTGCTACTGGACCCTGACTGGCCCGAGACCGTCGACAAGAAGGCTTATCGCCGGCAGCTGGGAGATATCCGGAAGCGGGGCTACGCCATCAGTATTGAAGAGCGGGAGCCCGGTGCGGTTGCGGTATCGGTACCCATCTTTGATCATCAGGGCAGGATTGCCGCCGCTTTGTCCTTGTCGGGTCCGGTGAACCGGCTGTCCCCGGATACACTGCTGCAATTTGCGCCCTTGCTGAAGGAAGCGGCAAGAGAGATGGGCTTGATGATATCCTGAAGAGACAAAAGGGTTGTCTCCGCGAGATCGGTTAGATCTTGCGGGACAACCCTTTTGTCTTTTCGTTCATCGTACGGGTCAAAATATCGTGGAAGGAAGCAGGCTTGTCTGTCTCCTGTTCCTTGCGGTTAGGGCTCATCGTCTGAGGACGCGGGTACTGATGATGAAAGGGCAGCGCCGATTGAATGTTCAGCATAGCTTCAAACCTCCTGTCACACATTTTCTTCATAGATAGCGATTACGGGTACATCGGGCTATAGAAAATGATTATGTAAGAAATGATTTGTAACCTGTTAACCTTAATCGAAGCGCTTGAAACCGTGTTAGCTGCAAAAGAGGAGAAAAGGACCAGAAAAGAGGAATCAAGGTCCTGTTAGCAAAAAGCCCATCTGGTCCCATCCTCCTTACATGGTGTGTCGCAGGTATGATAAGTCAATGGGTCAACAAAAAGGCTGCGCCCGGGATCCAGAGGTCCCGGGCGCAGCCTATATAAGTGTGCTTTCAGCTTACTTGCTGTCGGCAATCATTTGACGCAGTACGGTTTGGAGAATACCGCCATTGTAGTAGTAATCGACATCCACCATGCTGTCCAGACGAGCAATGACAGGGAACTCGAAGCGGGTTCCGTCTTCACGAGTTGCGGTAACGTGCAGCTCTTGTCCTGGCTTGATGTCGTTGCTCAGGCCGAGAATATCAAAAGTCTCATGGCCTTCGAGACCGAGGCTCTGCCAGCCCTGGCCTTCCTGGAACTGCAGCGGCAGTACGCCCATGCCGACCAGGTTGGAGCGGTGAATCCGCTCAAAGCTCTCGGCAATAACAGCCTTGACGCCGAGCAGGTAGGTGCCTTTCGCAGCCCAGTCACGGGAGCTTCCGGTACCGTATTCTTTACCGGCAATAACAACCAGGTTCTGTCCGCCTGCCTGATAGTTCATGGAAGCATCATAGATGGACATCACTTCATCGGTTGGCAGATACGTGGTTACGCCGCCTTCAGTGCCCGGTGCAACCTGGTTACGGATCCGGATGTTGGCGAAGGTACCGCGCATCATGACCTCATGGTTACCACGGCGGGAGCCGTAGGAGTTGAAGTCCTTGCGCTCAACACCATGGTCCTTCAGGTATTGGCCTGCCGGGCTGTTAACAGCAATGTTGCCTGCCGGGGAGATATGGTCCGTCGTTACGGAATCACCCAGCAGCGCCAGAACACGAGCCTGGCGAATATCTTGAATGTCATTCAAGCCGTTGCCAAGGCCTTCAAAGAACGGCGGGTTCTGAATGTAAGTGGAATTGCTGTCCCACTCATACAGCTCGCCTTGAGGAACCGGAATCTGGTTCCAGCGCTCGTTGGCGGTGAAGACATGCTCATATTTCGCACGGAAAGCTTCAGCGCTGACGGATACGCCCATCGCTTCACGGATTTCTGTGCTGGTTGGCCAGATGTCCTTGAGGTATACCGGCTCATTGTTCGGATCGTAGCCAATCGGATCGTTCTGCAGGTCGATGTTCACTGTGCCGGCCAGTGCATAAGCAACGACGAGCGGCGGCGAAGCCAGATAGTTGGCTTTCACCTGTGCGTGAACGCGTCCTTCAAAGTTACGGTTACCGGACAATACAGCCGCTACCGTCATATCGTTCTCGGCAATCGCTTCGCTGACTTCGTCCGGAAGCGGACCGGAGTTACCGATACAGGTTGCACAGCCATAGCCGGCAACGTAGAAGCCGAGCGATTCCAGGTAGTGCATCAGGCCGGCCTTCTCCAGGTAGTCGGTGACGACGAGGGAGCCTGGAGTCAAGCTGCTCTTCACGAAGCCTGGCTTCTTGAGGCCGCGCTCGACGGCTTTTTTCGCCAGAATACCGGCACCCAGCATAACGCTTGGATTGGAGGTATTGGTACAGCTCGTAATGGCTGCAATCACGACAGCGCCTGTATCCATTTCACTTGTCGTACCATCTTTATGCTTCACAGTGACCTTCTGGTTAATCTTCTCGTCACTCAGGCCATATCCGCCTTTATCAATCGGAGTGCGGATGATGTCATTGAAGCTGTCCTTCATATGTGTCAGCTCAATGCGGTCCTGTGGACGCTTCGGTCCGGCAAGGCTCGGTACAACAGAAGCGAGATCCAGCTCGATAACATCGGAGAATTCAGGGTCCGGTGTATCTGCAGTACGGAACATGTTCTGAGCTTTATAGTAGGATTCAACCAGCTCTACCTGCTCGTCGGAACGTCCAGTGCCGCGCAGGTAAGTCAGGGTTTCGTCATCGACAGGGAAGAAGCCGATGGTTGCGCCGTATTCCGGAGCCATGTTCGCAACGGTCGCACGGTCAGCCAGGCTGATGTTAGCCAGACCAGGGCCGTAGAATTCAACGAATTTGCCGACAACGCCTTTCTTCCGCAGCATTTGCGTTACAGTCAACGCAAGGTCCGTAGCGGTTGCGCCTTCGGACAGGCTGCCTGTCAGTTTAAAGCCGATGACATCTGGAGTTACGAAGTAAAGCGGCTGTCCCAGCATGCCGGCTTCTGCTTCGATACCGCCTACACCCCAGCCAACAACGCCAAGGCCGTTGATCATGGTGGTGTGGGAGTCTGTACCTACCAGGGAATCAGGGAAGACGAGGGTTTCGCCATCTACTGTCTTCGTAGCAGCTACAGAAGCCAGGTACTCCAGGTTTACCTGGTGGACGATACCGGTTCCCGGAGGAACAGCACGGAAGTTATCAAATGCGGTTTGTGCCCAGCGCAGGAAGCGGTAGCGTTCCTCGTTGCGCTCAAATTCAACATCCATGTTATATTCCAGCGCCTGCTCGGTGCCGAAGGCGTCAACCATAACGGAGTGGTCAATAACGAGATCAACCGGAACCAGCGGATTGATCTGCTTCGGATCCCCGCCGGCCTTCTTCACGGTGTCGCGCATCGCGGCCAGGTCAACTACGACCGGTACGCCGGTGAAATCCTGCAATACGATCCGCGCAGGAATAAACGGGATTTCCTTATTGGCATCCCGGGTTTCAGCCCATTGGGTGAGCTGCTTTACATGCTCTTCGGTAATCGCCCGGCCATCGAATTGGCGCACTGCGGCTTCAAGCAGAACGCGGATGGAGAAAGGGAGCTTTGATACTTGGCCCAAGCCTTGCTCCTCCAGAGCCTGAAGGCTGAAATAGCGATAGTTCTTGCCTGCCACCTCCAGCGAACGGGAGACGGAGAATTGATCCTTCACTGACATTACATGACCCTCCTTGAATTAAGTCAATCCATAGCGGTGCGGCTGACGCACCCTTGTAAACATCTGCACAGCTTCAGAAAACAACAGTGTTGTTTCACTAGATGAAACATGATTTCAAAATAATAGCTACTTATAATTATAACGTTTACACGGACCAGCGTAAAGCATTTTTTAAGAAGATTTGAGGCTGAAAAAGGCGGAATTCACCGGGTTTTGACAAATAATGAGGACACTCATCCCTGCTTGAAATCAGCCTTATGCTATTTATGCATAACATCATATTCTATAAACTGCGGCTCATAGCAGGAGGACGTTCTTCATATAATCGGAAATAGAAGGCAGGCAGGGATTGAACGTTTCGGCCAGCGGCAATGATCAAGAGCGGGAATGTGATGTCAAAAAAGGGGCGATGAGCGATGTCTATAGCCAGAGAGGTGCGCAGTCCTTGGAAAAATGTATTGTACGCCTATGTGGATCAATATAATCAGAACCGCGTCGATTACGGGACAGGGCTCAAGGAGCAGGTGGTGACAGATCTCAACTATTTGCTGCAGCGGGGTGAACGTCAGATTCGGCTGCGCCACTGGTTTGCTGAGCGCGGAGTGAATCCGCGCCGGTGTGAAACGAAAGCCCGGCTGACCCGGGTGCTGAAGGAAACGGAGGACCAGGTCATTGCGGATCTTCGGCTGCACAGTCTGTTTTATTATGAAAAAAGAGGCATGCTCCACCGGGAAGACGTCATTCAGCGTGAGCGGCTGACGCTGCTTCGTGATGGAGATGCGTGGCTGATTGTCGATGTGGAGTCGCTGGAGGATGAGCGCCAGCCGGAGCAGGGCCCGCCTTCTTCATCATTGTCTGAAGAGGTTCATGGCTGGGAGACGGCGAAGTCGGTGCCGCTCATTAATCATCGCGGCGTGTACGCGGCAGGAATGAGAAGCCGGGCCGGGCTGTATGACCGTGAAGCGGCGGCTGCCTATGCGGATCAGTGGTGGGATTCCGGCAATCCGGAGTTTGCCCAGTTCGCCGTGGACTGCACCAATTATATCTCGCAGTGCCTCTTTGCAGGCAAAGCGCCAATCCACTATACTGGTAAAAGAGAAACAGGCTGGTGGTACAAGGGTTACGTCGGCGGACGGGAATGGTGGAGCTACAGCTGGGCGGTGTCCAACAGCTTCGCCCGATACCTGGAATACAGCGGCTCGGGTCTTCGGGGAGAGCAGGTCGAGCGTGCGGAGCAGCTGAGGCTTGGAGATGTTATCGTCTATGATTGGGACGGCGACGGAGCATTTCAGCACAGCACGATCGTCACGGCCTTCGACGCCGGAGGGATGCCGCTGGTCAATGCGCATACCGTCTCCAGCAAGCACCGCTACTGGGACTATCGCGATTCCTATGCCTGGAGCGAGAATACGGTGTACCGTTTTTACCATATTCCTGATGAGTTATAAGGAATGGAATGAATGCAGTGAACACTGCTGAAATTGCAAAAAGAGAGGTATGGCATGGGACAGGATAAATTAACGGTAGGACTGGTCTACGGCGGGAAATCAGGAGAACATGAGGTTTCGCTGGCTACGGCGTTTGCCGTCATGAATGAGTTTGATTTTGACAAGTATGAAATGATTCCCTTCTACATTACGAAGCAGGGAACCTGGAGAATCGGCGGCAAGCTTGATGCTCCGTTTAAGGATAAGGAGGAGCTGAAGCTCTCTGGCGGCAGCGGAACACAGGCTGCGCTGAATGCGGTATTCAGCCGTCTGTACGGCAGTCAGCAGCCGGACATTGACATTATGTTTCCGCTCCTGCATGGAACCTTTGGCGAGGACGGAACCATCCAGGGGCTGTTCGAAATGGCAGACATTCCTTATGTAGGCACTGGCGTGCTGACATCCGCTGCCGGTATGGACAAAGGGGTCATGAAGAAGCTGTTTGCGCAGGCCGGGCTGCCGCAGTGTGAATACTGCTGCTTTACGCAGGCCGAGTGGAAGCGGGCCAGCCACAAGCTGGTGCAGGGCATTGAGGATAAGCTGGGCTACCCTTGCTTCGTGAAGCCGGCGAACCTGGGTTCAAGCGTGGGCATTTCGAAGGCGAAGGACGCGGCCCAGCTTGCTATGGCGATCGAGACGGCACTGAAGTATGACCACAAGATCATCGTCGAGGAATTCGTAGATGCCCGCGAAGTAGAGGTTAGCGTGCTGGGGAACGAGGAGCCGATTGCTTCTATCCCGGGTGAAATCGTCTCCTCCAGTGAATACTATGATTATGCCGCCAAATATACGGACGGACAGTCAGAGATGCTTATTCCTGCACCGGTGGATGCAGAGACCGCGGATACGCTGCGAGAGCTTGCGATCCGGGCGTTCAAGGCGATTGAGGGCAGCGGAATTACCCGGGCTGATTTCTTTATCCGGCGCAATGACGGAGGTATCCTCATTAATGAAGTGAACACGATGCCGGGCTTCACGCCGTTCAGCATGTACCCGCTGCTGTGGCGCGAAACCGGAATGTCCTACCGCGAGCTGCTGGATCAGATGATCAGCCTCGGGCTGGCACGCTATGAGAACAAGCAATCTCTCATTTATGAGAATGAGGTATAATGCAGTATACTGAATATATAACAAAAGGGGAGTCCGCGTTGAACACGGCTCCCCTTGACTATAATCTCACATTATCAGGTGAAAGGATGGCTGGCTATGGGATTTCAAACCGAGTTTAATTCCGTGTGCAAGTTCAAGAACGAGCAGGAGCTGTATGAGCTGCTGGAGTACGGCCGGGGCAAGATGCTGAAGCAGGGCTTCCGCGTGTTTCCTACGGGACAAAAGGTGATCGCTTATACTCCGGAGAACGTCGCCTCCGCCATCGTAAAAATTACCGCGTGTGTTTCTGAAATCAACTTTCAGGGACAGGAAGTGACCTCTGTCGAGCTGCAGCTCGTACGGAAGCTGACCGAGGAGGAGTCCAGGCTGCAGACGGCTCTGGCGCACGAAATGTTCTTCGGAGATCAGGCATGATTGTCCGCTTCGGTTATGTGGCCATGTCCACCGTCGTGCAGAATTCTTCCCCGTCCAGAACGATGACGATGGCCAGCTTCAAGAAGCTGGACGACCGGGAAGCCGGTCTTCGCCGGCTGGAGCGGATTGCAGGGGAGAACCTGCACAATACGCTCCGGCTGCTGAAGCATAATCTCGCACACGACATTAAGGTGTACCGAATGACCTCGAAGCTGATTCCGCTTGCCACCCATGGCGATCTGGACGATTGGGATCCGTTCCCTGCCCTTCGGGAATCGTTCGCAGAGGTCGGGGATTTTGTGCGCAAGCACGAGATGCGCGTGTCCTTTCATCCGGATCATTTCACGGTACTGAGCACGCCGAGGCCGGAGGTGCTGGTGAACTCGATCAAGGATCTGCGGCATCATACCGACATGCTTCATGCGCTCGGGTTCAGCGGCCGAATGAAGAACAATATTCATATTGGCGGCGCCTATGGGGACAAGCCCTCGGCGGCGGCCCGTTTTATAGAGCATTTTGAGGGGCTGGACCAGGATATCAAGGAGCGGCTGACGCTTGAGAACGACGACAAAACCTTTAACGCCGTAGAAACGTTAACAGTATGTCAGAAGCTTGGGCTGCCCATGGTGCTCGATCTGCACCATCAATGGGTCAACCATGAAGGAGAGCGGCCAGGCGAGCTGTGGCGGGATGTGCTGGAGACCTGGAATTCGCCGCTGGCGCAGGCCGGCTCGGAGGGTGACAACCCTCTGCCGCCCAAGATTCACGTGTCCAGCCCGAAATCGCCCACCGATATTCGCAGTCATGCGGACGGTGTCGAGATGCCGCCGCTGCTTCATTTTTTACGAGAGATTGCAGCGATCACCCCGCAGCTTGATGTCATGATTGAGGCCAAGAAGAAGGATGAGGCGCTGTTTGGCCTGATGCGTGATTTTGCCGCGGCAGAGGGAGATGGGGTAAAGCTCCTTAACCAGGCCGCAATTGAGGTTACACCATAGCCGTCAAGTGCTTGTTGAATATGAATATACAGCTCGTTGTTAATATAGCAGCCCTTCCTTCAGACGCAAAAGGGGAATACAATAGGTTTATAAGATTCATATGAAAGTAGAGTGAGTGCTTTGAATGATAAAGAGAAGACGCCTTATGTCGTGAGCAGCAAAAGCTATGCCGCTGTTGCTATCAACTGTGCTGCCAAGGCCGGAGAATGGATCAAGAGCAAGCAGGGAACGGTACAGCAGCTGAATACCAAGACCTCTGCCCAGGATCTTGTGACTGAAGTGGACAAGGGGGCGGAGCAGATGATCCGCAGACTGATTCTGACGCACTTTCCGGACCATGCCATTCTCGGTGAGGAGGGTGTCGAGCCCGGGCCAGAGGCTTCAGCCAAGGCGTTGGAGACGGCGCTGGAAGAGGATTATGTATGGATTATTGATCCGGTTGACGGGACGACCAACTACGTGCACGGGTTCCCCTTCTACTCGGTATCCATTGCGCTGGCTTATCAGGGGGAGATCATACTGGGCGTTATCTATGATCCTTCCCGGGATGAGCTGTTCATTGCCGAGAAGGGCAAGGGGGCCTATGTCCACGGCAACCCGACACGAGTGTCCGGGGAGGTCGTCTTGTCGGACAGCCTGGTGGCCACAGGCTTTCCGATCGATGCGGCTTCCAATCTTCCGCAAAATATGGAGGCTTTGCAGGCCATCGTTCCCAAGGTGCGGAACGTCCGCGCGGGAGGCTCGGCTGCGCTGCACCTGGCTTACGTTGCTGCCGGGCGCCTGAGCGCCTATTGGGAGATCGGCCTGAACGCCTGGGATGTGGCAGCCGGGGTGCTGCTGATTGAAGAATCCGGCGGCCGGGTAACGGATACCAACGGGTCTCCCTATAGCCTGAAGGTGCGCAACATTGCGGCCACGAACGGCGCTATTCATGAAGAGCTGCTGCAGGTGCTGGCGGACGCGGCCGGTTAATCTTCAAGTGTAAGGAGAGATCATCTCATGAACGAGAAGCAGGAGCGGGATCAGGAACTGCAGCGGAGGCTGAGCGAGCTGCTAACGGAAGGGGAGCTTGAGGCCGGAGAGGTACAGGAAGAAGGCCGGCGCCGAATCTCCCATCCCTATGAGATTGTCATTCAGACGAAGCATGATCCTATTGCCGAGGAGATCCGGGCATATCGGCGGCTGGGCAAGGAGCTGGACGACCGGTATGATAAGTATCTGGAGCAGGTGGAGAAGCAGAACCGGGAGAAGTAATCCGCAGGCCGGGACCTCTCCGGCAGGCAACGGTTGTTCCAAAGGCTTTACAGCGGCGATGCCGGGGCAATCCCTGGTATCGCCGCTTTTTGTGCAGCCTTGAAGAAGGGTACTGCGTGTCCTGGATGAATTCCCGCATAGCGGTATCGCCGATCCATGCCGAGGTGGTAAACTGGAAAAAGAATGAAATGAGAAGGAGTGTTATCATGTCAATATTGTGGAGAAACAGGCTGTTCCAGGCTGCCGGCAGCCTCACGCTGGCGGTGTTCATGCTGTCAGCCTCGCTGGGAGGGAAGCCTTCCGCCATCCATGCCGCGTCTTCAAGCCCGCCGGAGCCCTTCCGGATTGTCAGTCTGGGAGATTCGCTTACCGTAGGCTATGAGCCGGGGATGGATCTCAATTCCAAGCCGTATGGCTTTGTCGAGCGCCTGCTGGAGCAGGGCTTGCTGCACGGCAGAACCGAGACCGTGAATCTGGGCATTGCCGGGCTGAAGGTTGAGGGATTGAAGCATTATGTACAGGCTATCGCAGATGGACGCTCCGTGACCGCGGATGACATTCAGCCATTGATCCCGGATCCTCGCACAGAGCAGATCGGTAGAGAAGCTCCGGCCGCCCGCGCGTTTATTGAGAATGCCGACCTGATCACCGTGACCATTGGCGGCAATGATATGTACAATCTGACGTCCATGGCCGGAGCGGCAAATGCCGATGAGCTGGCGAAGCTGACCGAGGAGCTGTTTGAGCTTTACACACTGAATGTGACGGAGGTTGTCCATCGTCTTCATAGTATGAATCCTGATGCTGTTATCGTCCTTGCAGACCAGTATAATCCCATTCCTGAGCTTGCCGGCAAAGCGCTCTATGCCAAGCTGAATCAGGCTGCAGCACTGTTTACCGGGCATATCGAGGGTTTGGCGAAGCAGTTTAGTCAGCAGGGGATTTCTGTGAAGGTGGCTCCGGTCGCCAAGGAATTTGTAGGCAGAGAAATGACCATGACGCATATTTTGAGACTGGAAGACATCCACCCTAATCAGTACGGATACGAAACGATGGCGAAGGTGTTTGCCAACACCATATGGGGCAGCTACACCAAGCCTGCGGCCGCAGAGCCCGGGCAGCCGATGAATATTATCGTGAACGGCAAGGTCCTGAATACGCCGTACAAGCCGGTTCTGGTCAAGAATCAGAACTATGTAGCCATTCAGGATATCGTCAATGCCATCGGTGCAACCACAGTATGGAGCAACGAAACCTCAAGTGCTACGGTTACTTACAAGGGGCGGACCGTGGTCATTACAATCGGATCAAATCACATCAAGGTAAATGGCAGCCCTGTGCCCCTTACTACGCCAGCCTTTCTGCACAAGGTTGGCAAGGAACATAAAACCTATGTCCCGCTCTCTGCACTGGTACAGGGACTGGGCCTGGATGTTCAGTACCACCAAAAGCTGAAGACGGTTTTTATTAATCCATAATGAACTCATAACTCATAACTCATAGTGATTTATCCCGTCATTAAGTCATTAACGTCATTCATTGTATATCAGCTCACTAAATAAGACATGACCGCGTCAAGGCATCCTGACACGGCCATGTCTTTTTAGTGTCTGTTAGAATTCAACGTCTACGCCTGGGCTGCCATCCGGCGGAAGGCTTCCTCTGCGGCAGCCAAAGTCTGATCAATATCTGCAGCCTGATGCGCGGTGGTCAGGAACCAGGCCTCATATTTGGAGGCCGCGAGTAAGATGCCTTGATCCAGCATGTGGCGGAAAAAGGCGGCAAAGGCTTCGCCGTCCGTATCCTGAGCCTCTTCATAGTTGGTGACCGGGTGGCTGCAGAAGTGGGTCGAGAAGGCGCCGGAAATCCGGTTGATCATCAGCGGAATGCCATGCCGCTGGGCCGAGGCCTGGAGACCGTCTGCCAGCTTGATAGCCAGGCGCTCCATTTCCTCATATACGCCCTCTGTCTGGAGCACCTCCAGACACGCGATGCCGGAGGCGATGGAGGCCGGATTGCCGGCCATCGTTCCCGCCTGGTAAGCAGGACCGAGCGGAGCAACCTGCTCCATAATCTCTTTACGGCCGCCGTAGGCGCCGATGGGCAGCCCGCCCCCGATAATTTTGCCCAGCGCTGTCAGATCGGGCTGGATTGCCTCATGATTGAGAAGGCCGGGATACGTTTGGGCAGAGCCATAATGGAAACGGAATGCGGTAATGACTTCATCATAAATGACGAGAGAGCCGTTAGCGCGAGCTAGCTTGCACAGCCCTTCCAGGAAGCCGGGCTTTGGCATAACCATGCCGAAATTGCCGACGATGGGCTCCACCATAACTGCGGCTACGTCATCTCCCCAGTGCTCCAGAGCTTCTTGCAGCGCCTCAAGATCGTTGAAGGGGACGGTAATAACCTCATGGGCAATGCTGGGCGGAATGCCCGCGCTGTCCGGAATGCCAAGCGTGGAGGGACCGGAGCCTGCGGCTACGAGCACAAGATCAGAGTGGCCGTGGTAGCAGCCGGCGAACTTGATGATCTTGCTGCGCTCCGTATAAGCCCGTGCGACACGAATGGTCGTCATGACCGCTTCGGTGCCGGAATTGACGAATCGGACCTTATCCATGGATGGTATGGCATCCTTCAGCATTTTGGCAAGCTGGATTTCGAGCTCGGTCGGCGTTCCGTACAGCACACCATTTTCAGCGGCTGAGGTGATAGCCTTTGTAATATGAGGATGGGCATGTCCGGTAATAATCGGTCCGAAGGCGGCCAGATAATCAATGTACCGGTTCCCGTCTGCGTCCCAGAAATGCGCGCCGCGGGCCTGCTTCATAAATACCGGAGCGCCGCCGCCTACGGCTTTAAAGGAGCGGGACGGGCTGTTGACCCCGCCTACAATATGCTTCAGCGCTTCCTCATACAGCTCGGCCGAGCGTGTTCTGTTCATAGATTGTGTCATTGGATGCTTCCTCCTCAATAATGAGGACAGGCTGCACTGATGGCGGCCTGTCCGTATGATGGGCTTTAGTTGTTGGGTGTAGAGGTGCTGCTGTTAGTGCCGGTGCTTTCTTCTACTTCCGGGGCAGGGGGATTCAGAACGTCCTGTACATAATCCTTCAGGCTTTCTGGATTCCCGACCGTGAGCACCGAGGCTCCGCCCACAGTGGTCTCCACGACCAGCTTCATCGGTGGAATCTGCTCACTGCCCTTCATCTCGCTCTGATAGCCGACATTGGCCAGCTTCCACATATCACTGACGTCGAGGTTCGTGTCGATATAAGGGCTGATGGATTCCAAAATGTCTGGAAGCTTCATAATCGAGGTTGTAGTCTGGAGCTTCTTCGCTACAGCCTTCAGCAGCTCACGCTGCCGTTCGGTCCGAGTATAATCTCCCATCTGATCATAACGGAAACGCGCGTATTGCAGTGCCTTGTCACCGTCCAGATGCTGCATGCCTTCCTTCAGGTCGATATCATATTCATGATTGTCTGCTTTGCTGCCGTACTTCATATCCTTCTCTACATAGAAATCAACGCCGCCCACGGCATCCACCAGCTTGATAAAGCCCTGAAAATCCGTGTACACATAATACTGGACCGGGATGCCGAGCAGATCGCCAACCGCCTTCATAGCGGTATTAGGGCCATGAGTGACCGCGGTATTGATCCGGCTCTTTCCGTGTCCCGGAATGTCAGTGTACGTATCCCGCATGACAGAGAATAAATGAATCGTCTCATCCACAGGGTCAATCGAGGCGACCAGCATGGTGTCCGAGCGTGGAATTTCGTCCTCCGCAAAGCCCCGGGCATCGACGCCCATCAGCAAAATATTAACAGGCTCTGTGCCTTCCCATTTCGGAGGCTCCGGCGCCTTGGCGTCCACCTGCTCCACATTGCGGAAGGGAGAAGCCTCGCCGTTCTTCTGCAGGCTGTCCAATCCTTGGTAAAACGATGTTCCATAATAAGTACCGTATCCTAAAATACCCGCCAATAGCAGGCTGACCGTCCAAATCATTGTTTTCTTGAATTTTTTTCTTTTTGCTGCTTTTCGGGTTCTTCGGCTCATGCTCATCAGGCTCTTCCTTTCGGGGACTGCACAAGTGCATTTATAAATATAATGGTTGCTGGCTCTGTACAAGTATTCATTCTATTATAGATATTTTCGAAAAGACAAGCAATTTTAGCTTTGCAGAAGCTGTATCGAAAAGTTGCACGGCCTTCATCCATTTCATAAGATAAGAAGTAGCTGAAGCATGGACAAGTATAGGAGGAGTGAACAGATCATGAGTGAGATGAGCCTGGAGATTGGACAGACGGTTCCTGATTTTACCCTGCCGGCCTCAAACGGTGAGCAGGTGTCCCTGCGTGATTACAAGGGGAAGAAGGTCGTGATTTATTTTTATCCCAAAAATATGACGCCCGGCTGCACAGACGAAGCCTGCGGCTTCCGGGATGCGCATGAGGAGCTTCAGGCGGAGGGAGCAGTCGTGCTTGGCATCAGCCCTGATCCGTTAAAGTCTCACAGTAAATTTATTGAGAAATACGGCTTGCCGTTTCTGCTGCTCTCGGATGAGGAGCACCGTGTGAGTGAGTTGTTCGGAGTGTGGCAGCTTAAGAAAATGTACGGCCGTGAGTATGAAGGCATTGTTCGCTCCACGTTTCTTGTGGATGAGGAGGGGCGTCTCGCGAAGGCCTGGAATAAGGTGAAGGTGGCGGGCCATGTAGAGGAAGTGCTAAGCGCCGTCAGATCATAAAGCATCAGCCGCTGCCTTGGGGCAGCGGTTTTTTTCATAGAACATGCTTCATCACGAAATCTTTAATTTTAATTGCACCCGCGTAGTCTTTTTCAACAGCAGCCCCCATATAATCTATCAGAAAATCCGAAGTGAACGGTCAATCTCATAGATTATGATGGAGGTAGATTCATATGAAAAAAGCAATGCTGTTCCTGGTATGCGCGGTGTGCGGAATCATGTGGCTTCTAATGCTGAAGCCGGATGAGCCATATCTGTCTCCACCCGTTAACCCCGCCAAGCCGGATCATCCTACGTTTCATTCTATAGAAGATGCCAAGCCAGTAATGCCCTTCACAATGAAAAAGGCTGCAGACTCTGAAGCGGCCAATATGGCGGTCTCTATGCAGGCCAAGGCGGTGAAGCTCCTCCATAGCCTGCTGTCTTCAAGCAGCGCGCCTCAAGCTCCTGCGGTCCCTCAAGTCCCCGAGACCCCAGCCAAAACCGTGTATCTGACCTTTGATGACGGACCTTCCGGATTGACCGGAGAGGTCCTGGACATCCTGAAAGAGAACAACGTTCCGGCGACCTTTTTCATCCTCGGCAAGCAGGCCGAGCAGCGTCCGGAGCTGGTCAGCCGCATTGCGGAGGAAGGTCACGCCATCGGCAATCATACCTATGATCATGATTACAGCCAGCTATACCGAAAATTCACGCTGTTTTGGGATCAAATCAAGCAGACTGAGGAAATTATTCGCAGCATCACAGGCGAACGGCCCCAGCTGCTCCGGGCGCCAGGAGGCACAGCAGGAAAATTTGACGAAACCTATTTCAAGCTGCTGAAGCAGGCAGGCTACCGTGTGTTCGACTGGAATGCAGACAGCGGTGATTCCAAGCGGATCGGTGTGCCTGCCGACGAGATTGTTCGCCAATCCACGATGCAGACGGCAGGAGATGAGATCAATCTGCTGCTGCACGATGGCGCAGGGCACGAGGAAACCGTTAAGGCGCTGCCCCGCATTATCGAGCATTATAAGGAGGCAGGGTACCGCTTTGCCGTGCTGACGCCTGAGACCGCACCGGTACAGTTCAAGGTACAGAGCAAAGTCAAGCCTAAAGAGTCGCAGCCAGGATCTAGGTGGATTGCCGAGCATATCGTTCCTAACGGACAGCTGTTTGATCAGGGCAAGGTGCTGACGCTCGACATGGCCGGTCTGGCGGCTGAGTTTCAGCCGGGTGAATACCGGATAGAGAACGGCCGACTCATGGTGCCGCTGCGCTCTGCGGTAGAGCGCCTTGGCGGACGGGTGAGCTGGGATGCGCCATCGAGAACCGCCAGGGTATCGCTTAGTGGAGCGTCATGGAGTGCCGATCCGGGCCTTGGCATGCTCTGGTCTCCAGATACCTCGATGAAGCAGCCTTCCGAGGTGATGATTTGGGGGAATGCCGTGTGGATTCCGCTCCGCGATATTCTGCACTTCTCGGGTCATCCGCTGAATCATGTGGTGATGAAAGAGCATGCTTATCAAATTCAAACTTTGTAGAAAAAACGTGCATTTTTTGTTTGTAATTATGAGGCACAAGTTATAGACTAGAGGTTGAGATAATAATCACAATCCCAACGAAACGGTTTAAAAGGGAGGGGGAGGCGATCCCCCTGCTTTGTTTTGGCGATATAGATTTCCACAAACCCTCACTTTTAAGCAGTGATGCATAATAGCGGCCGGTTATCCCGAAAGTAACACAATGACGAACCGGTTCAATCGCCGCCATTTCTTCTTGGGACCTTATTTAAAGCAAAGGAGGCAATTAACATGACAGAAACATCCCGTCCGCAATCGTCCGAAGGCTCGGAGAAGGTTGCCGAAAATCTGGGAGCACCGCAAGCGGGACTTCCGGATGTGTTTGATCAATTGCTGAAGCCTGAAATTCAGGAATCCCTGACGGTACTGGTAGAGCAGCTTCCCAAGCTGGCTGAAATGCTGACGTTCATGACCAAGGCATATGACTTCGGAAAATCGGTAGCTACCGACCCGGTTCTCGCCGAGGACACCATGGCTTCACTCAGCGGCTTCACCAAGCCGGTAACCGATGCGATGAAGAGCACCGCTTCTGCGGCCATTGAGGCCGGAGACCGCGTGCGCCTTCAAGGCGACAGCAACAGCATCAGCGTATTTGGCTTGATGAAAATGCTGAAGGACCCTCAGGTACAGAAGGGCCTGCGCTTTGCACAGGCTTACTTGGATGTGCTCAATGAGCGCGAAGGACAAACGAAACGTTAATTAAGAAACTGGATAAGAACGGAGGATGGTCATGTCTAAACATATTCTGATCCTGGGCGGAGGCTACGGCGGTCTGCTGAGCGCTCTCTCGGCCCGTGAGCATTTCGGAATGAACGCAAGAATCACGGTAGTTAACCGTTTTACAACGCACCAGATTATTACCGAGCTGCATCGTTTGGCGGCTGGCAATATTGCTGAAAAGGCGGTTGCCCTGCCTTTGGACAGGCTGCTTCGCGATGCGAACGTAGACCTGAAGATCGGTACCGTTAAGGAAATCAAGCCGGACAGCCGCTCGGTAGCTCTGGAAAACGGCGCGTCTTTGACGTATGACATGCTGGTTGTTGCACTGGGCAGCGAAACCGCATTTTTCGGCATTCCTGGACTGCAGGAGAACAGCTTTGTGCTGAAATCCGTGAACGATGCAAACCGTCTGCATAAGCATGTAGAGGATCGCATTGCGGAATACAGCAGAACGAAGAATCCGGCAGACGCTACAATCGTAGTAGGCGGCGGCGGCTTGACCGGCGTTGAGCTTGTTGGCGAGTATGCTGACATGCGTCCGGAGCTTGCCCATAAATACGGCATTTCTCCGGACGAAATCAAGCTGTACTGCGTAGAAGCAGCACCTTCCATTCTGCCAGGCTTCCCGCCAGAGCTGGTGGACCGTGCGACGACAAGTCTGCAAAAGCGCGGTGTAAACTTCCTTACGGGCCTGCCGATCACGAAGATGGACGGCACCGAAGTAGAGCTGAAGGATGGAAGCACGCTTCAAACAAGTACACTGGTATGGACAGGCGGCGTACAAGGCAACTCCGTGGTGGCGAACTGCGGCATCGAAGTGAACCGCGGCCGTGCTACAGTCAATGAGTTCATGCAGTCTACCTCCCACCCGGATGTATTCCTGGCCGGCGACAGCGCTGTGGTAATGGGGCCGGAAGGCCGTCCGTATCCGCCAACAGCACAGCTGGCTTGGCAGATGGGCGAGCTTGTAGGCTATAACCTGTTTGCTTATGCCAATGGCGGAGCTATGGAAGCCTTCTTGCCGGTATTCTCCGGTACGCTGGGCAGCCTGGGACGCAAGGACGCGATCGGTACGATCGGCGCCAACAAGACCCAGCTTAAAGGTCTGCCGGCAACGCTGATGAAGGAAGCAAGTAACATGCGTTACCTGTCCCACATCAAAGGTCTGTTCACACTGGCCTACTAGGTACCCTATACGTAAATAACCCGAGCCCTCGAAATCCTTTGATTTCGGGGGCTCTTTAGGTTGTGCGCCAAAATCTCCCGCCAAACGTGGTCTATCTTTTTGCAATCTTGGAAAACCTATTCATAGACTCCCGCACATGTTCAGTTCAAAGGGAGAAATGAACGAGAAGAAGAGGTGGAGGCCATTGTTCCATTCATCGTGGCAGTCCCAAGAGCAGGCACACCCGTACTGGGGACCGGAGCTGCTTGCCAGGGTCGTCAAAAAGACAAGCTCTGTCATCCTGGGTCATGACGAAGAAATTTCTCTAATCCTGATTGCTATGCTGGCCGGCGGGCATGTGCTGCTGGAGGATGTGCCGGGCGTAGGTAAGACCAAGCTGGTTCGGACCCTGTCATCCGTGCTGGGGTGTGATTTTGGCAGAATTCAATTTACGAGTGATCTCATGCCCGGCGACATTACGGGAACGATGATGTATCATCCGCAGCGCGGAGAATTCCAATTCAAGCGGGGCCCCGTGCTTTCAGCCCATTTGATCCTGGCGGACGAGATTAACCGGGCCTCTTCCCGGGCCCAGTCTGCGCTGCTGGAGCTGATGGAGGAGGGGACTGTCAGTGTGGACGGCGAAACCTACCCGCTGCAATCCCCCTTTTTCCTGCTGGCCACGCAAAATCCGATGCAGTTCGAGGGCACTAACCGGCTGCCGGAGGCTCAGCTGGATCGCTTTATGATGAAATTGGGGCTCGGTTATCCCCATATGGAGGATGAGCTGCTGCTGCTTCAGCGGGCACACGGCGAAGGCGCGCAGCGGCTGCCGGGACCTCTCCTGGCCCCTTCAGAGCTGTTGACTATGCAGCGGGCGGCTTCCCGGGTGTATGTCGACGACAGCATTCAAAAATACCTGGTGCAGATCGCAGCGTCCTCCCGCACAGATAAGGGCATCCGGCTTGGCATCAGTCCGCGGGCAGTCCTGGCCTGGATGAGAGCATCCCAGGGCTCTGCCTTTATGGATGGCCGGATGTACGTCATTCCGGACGATTGTCTCCGGGTCGCTGTGCCCGTACTGGCTCATCGCCTGCAGCCGGCTTCCGGAGTCCTGGCGTCCGGATGGAGCGCAGCAGATACCGTCAAGCAGCTGCTGAGCCGATTTGAGCTGCCACGGCAGCGAGCGGCAAAAGGCGGACGTGGATGAAGCGCACGCATCCGCCGGCTTCCCGCCCTGCAACAGAAGACAAGGCGTCCTTAGCCACGGGGAGCAGCGTGGCCTGGGCCTGGCTAAGAGCTATATGTCTTTGGGGCATCGCAGGGGTCCTTTACACCTGGCTCGGCGGGGCGTCGCTGCGATTTCTGTGGCTGCTGTGCACGGCCATACTGCTGAGTGGCGCTCTGCTTGGCCTGACCGGACCAAGGGCGATCAAGATAGACCGCCGGCTTTCACCTGTCTTCATTTATGCAGGTGAAGAGACAGAGCTCACGGTTTCGCTGAAATTCGCCACGCTGATGCCAGTACCGTGGATGATGCTTCAGGTGCAGATCGGGGGAGCGGTCGTCCGCAAGCTCTGGTTCCCCGGCTTCCGGCGGTCTGCTGAGTTCAGCTGCCGGATTCCGCTGAAGGAGCGGGGGAGCTGGGAAGGGGGGACCTGTACGGTGAAGTGGGGCGATATGTTCGGCTGGTTCCGTTATCACAGGGAGGTGAAGGGAATGAGGGAGATTCAGGTGATTGTGCTGCCCAAGCCGATGAATCTGAAGGGCTATGATGAGCGAATCCTGGCAATGGATCAGCAGGACGTTCCTTCTCCTTTCCATAGCCAGGGCTGGCCGGGGCTGGACCTCCGGGAGTATGTACCGGGTGATCCGCTGAAGTGGGTTCACTGGAAGAATAGTGCCAGAGCGGGAAGGCTGCATAGCCGTGTTCCGGAGCAAGGACCGCTGACAGAGCGGCTGATCCTGCTCGATACGGAGGCTTCCGGTTATCCCATCTCCGGCAGCTGTCCTGGCGATGAGCTCTTTGAGCTCGCTGTTTCCGCAGCGGCCGGCTTGCTGTACCGGGCGGCGCTGACTCAAGGCGAAGCATATTTACAGCTGCCGGGCCACACGGCTTCCATCGTACATCTGCGCCGAGAAGAGCAGGGCGGGGAAGGCGGCTGGCTTCTGCCGCTCGCAAATGTACAGCTGCAGGCTTCCCCGGCAGAAGCCGACCTGCAGCTGGATGAATTCAGCGCATCCCGTTCGCTGGACGTGCACGTCGTCACCGGTGTCCTGCACCCCGGGCTGGCAGAAGCAATATTCAGGCTGCGGCGGGCTGGAAAGCAGGTTACCGTGCATCTTATTCTCGCTAAGCAGCAGACCGGCGGCAGAGAGCTGACCGGGCTGGAACGGCAATGGATGGAGTCCGGGGGTCGGCTGTTTGACCTCCGTGACGGATTTTTTTACCCGGCAGGGCTGACGGACAGCCTGCCTGATCAGGAGGAGTACCATGAGCCTAATATCCGCTCCGATGCAGAAGCCTGAACAAGCCGCGCGTCAGCAGCTTCGCAGCTCTAACGCTTCTCCGTTTGTCTTGAGATGCATGATGACTCTTCCTGCCGCCGGGCTGCTGATCGAGTGGCTGCTGCCGCTTCAAGGGCTGGGCGGGAGTAACGGAGGAGAAATGCTGGACCTTTTATTCTACCTGACCGGTATATTACTGCTTCAGGGACTGAGCGGCTTGAAGGAATGGCTGTGGCTTCCGCTGAATGCGGTGCTGCTGCTTGGGTGCTGGGGCTATCTGCTGGATACGCCATCTCTGCTGTATGGGGTGGGAGAGTATTTTCAGAATATTCTCCCGAGTGATGCCGCCCTGCTGTCGCAGCCGCAGCATTTCAGCCGGCTCAGCACAGAAAGCCGCGCCTTGATTCTTCTGCTGGGCTGGGCAACGCTGGTATCGGCGGTGCAGCTGCTGTTTCTGCATCGCGGCAGCTTATGGCTGTTTGGCGGAGCTACAGTCCTGTATCTTGCTGTGCTGGAGGGCGCGCTGGAGCTGCCTGTCTATGGCGGGTTTATCCGCTGTGCATTTTGGATGCTGCTGGCGCAAGGGATCTCCTTCTTTATTTCATTACAGCTGGAAGAAGCGGGTCCCGGAGAAGAGGGAGTGCCTGTATTGCATAACAAGGCATTCCATAGCAGCCTGCGGAGCCGGCTGCTATGGATTACCCTCGCTGCAGCAGGGGTGCCGGGAATGCTGTATGCCGCAGGCCAGGCGGTGGAGCCAGCTTCCGGGAACGGCTCGACGCTGGAATCCATGGTCCAACGGGTGTCGGACTGGTCTGCAGGCATGACCGGCAGCTCTGTGAAAAGCCGAGGGAGCAGCCGCACCGGCTATGATGCGCTGAGCGGAGATCTTGGCGGACCGCTTGAGATCGACACCGAGCTGGTGTTTACCGTGCAGTCAGGGCATCCATCGTACTGGCGGGGAGAAGCAATGGCCTATTATTCCGGCAGGCGCTGGATTGCCGAAGACCGCGTGCCGGTTTCTTTAGAAACCGGGAGTAGCGCCGCCACCCGGCAGCCGGCCTCCGGAGCGGCTCATAGGCAGACCTTTACCCTGCACAGCTCCGCGTATGATGGGATGCCGATATTTTCTGGCGGTGTCGTGAGCGGAGTCGAAGGCTTTGCAGACCATCACGGAGAAGCGCTGTCTCCAACGCTTGCATCCGGCCTGATCTCCGGTGCTATGTATCTGGAGGGGGGCATAGATGGCCTGAAATCGTACACCGTAACATCGGAGCCGGTCTCTCTGGAGCCGCCTGACGGCAAGCAGGCCTTCACGGAGAAGAAGACTTCTCCAGAAGGACTCCTGTCCCAAGCTTCCCTGCAGGTATTACAAGAGGAGGGGCTCCAAAGTGCGTTATCTCCTTACCTCCAGCTGCCTTCCGATCTTCCCGGACGCATTGGAAAGCTGGGCTTCCAGCTGACAAAGGAGACAGATGATGTCTACAGCCAGGCGCTGAATGTACAGGCCTATCTGAAAAATAACTTTCCTTACACCTTGGACACCACCATTCCCGCGGGGGGTGAGGATTTCGTCGATGATTTTCTGTTTCAGCAGAAGCAGGGGTACTGCACTCATTTTGCTACCGCGATGACCGTGCTGCTGCGGACCCAAGGCATCCCGGCAAGATATGTGACCGGCTTCGCCCCCGGGGAGCGGGATGACCAGCTGTCCGATACGTACCGAGTAACACAGCAGGAGGCTCATGCCTGGGTGGAGGTATATGTGCCGGAGCAGGGCTGGACGACCTTTGATCCTACTCCGGGCTATCATGCAGATGGGCCCGCTATGAGCTCCCAGGCAATTCCCTCTAAGCAGGGCTTGACGCAGCAGATCGGCGCTTTTATGCAAATGCTGGGTGAGTCGTGGAGAAATTTGAAGAACGGAGCTGCTTCATCGCAGTTCTTGCTGATCACACTGTGTGCCCTGCTTCTGTTGCCTATTCTTACCGTGGCTGCGGTCCGGATGTGGCGGGTGCGTCTTCTCGGGAACAGGCTTCGTAAAGGAGCCGCGCAGGATGCGGCTGTGCTGGAGAGAGAGCAGCTATTGTGTGCGGCAGATCAGGTATGGAGACGCCTTGCGAGACGTTATGGAGCAATGGGGAATGCGGTTACCGTCAAAAAGTACATGCAGGCTCTGCCCCTCCGCGAAGCACAGCTTTGTGCCGAGCTGGCCTCCTTTGCTGCTCTGTGGGAACGTACTGCGTACGGCGCGGAGAGGCTGAGTCGAAGCGAGAAGGTAAGCTTTTTACGGCAATGCCGTTCTCTCGCCAAAAAGCTGTCATAAAAACATCCCCTCCCTTTCCTTGACGGTATGAATTGGGGTTGCGTATAATTAATCTCAATAATTGAGGGAGGCCCGTTAATGAACAAGCCTAATGAAATCATCGTTGTCTTGGACTTCGGTGGACAGTATAACCAGCTTATTGCACGACGGATTCGTGATTTGGGAGTATACAGCGAGCTGCTGCCTTACAATACTCCAGTCGAGAAGATTCAAGCGTTGTCGCCGCGCGGCATCGTTTTTTCCGGAGGACCCTCTAGTGTGTATGCAGAAAATGCACCGCATGTGGATCCGGCTATCTATGATTTGAAGGTTCCGATTTTTGGAATTTGCTATGGCATGCAGCTGATGGCCCATCAGCTGGACGGTAAGGTAGAACGTGCCTCCAAGCGGGAGTATGGCAAGGCTGAGCTGATGTTCAATGAGAACTCGGTGCTGGTCAAAGGTCTGGAGAATAACCAGACGGTCTGGATGAGCCACGGGGATCATGTTGTGTCCCTGCCAACCGGCTTCAAGCTGGACGCGGGCACGGAATCTGCCCCGATCGCAGCGATGAGCAATGTGGACAAGCAGCTGTACGCGGTGCAGTTCCATCCGGAGGTTCGTCATTCCCTGCAGGGCAATGAGATGATCAAGAACTTCCTGTACGAGGTCTGCGGCTGTGAAGGCAATTGGAGCATGGAGACGTTCATTGAGGATCAGATCCGCGAAATCCGCGAGACGGTCGGACAGCAGAAGGTTCTCTGCGCACTGAGCGGCGGCGTTGATTCTTCCGTCGTAGCTATGCTCATTCACAAGGCGATTGGCAACCAGCTGACCTGTATGTTTATTGACCATGGCCTGCTGCGCAAAGGCGAAGCGGAAAGCGTCATGGAAACCTTCGTCGGCAAGTTCGACATGAAGGTGGTCAAGATTGATGCGCGTGATCGTTTTATGTCCAAGCTTGCGGGTGTCGATGATCCGGAGCAAAAGCGTAAGCTGATCGGCAATGAGTTCATTTACGTGTTTGATGAGGAGTCCGCAAAATTCGATGATTTTGCCTTCCTGGCTCAAGGCACGCTGTATACAGATATTGTGGAAAGTGGTACGGATACGGCTCAAACGATCAAATCCCACCACAATGTCGGCGGTCTGCCGGAGGACATGAAGTTCAAGCTGATTGAGCCGCTGAAGACCTTGTTCAAGGACGAGGTTCGCAAGGTTGGCGAAGAGCTTGGTCTGCCGGAGGAAATTGTATGGCGCCAGCCGTTCCCGGGACCGGGCCTTGCAATTCGCGTGCTGGGTGAGGTTACCGAAGAGAAGCTGACCATCGTCCGCGACTCGGATTACATTTTGCGTGAAGAGATTGCCAAGGCCGGTCTTGACCGCGAAATCTGGCAGTATTTCACCGCGCTGCCGAACATGAAATCCGTTGGAGTTATGGGAGATGCCCGTACGTACTCCTACACCGTCGGCATTCGTGCTGTTACGTCCATCGACGGCATGACCGCTGACTGGGCGCGTATTCCGTGGGATGTGCTGGAGAAAATCTCCGTACGCATCGTCAACGAGGTCGACAACGTCAACCGCATCGTATACGATGTGACGAGCAAGCCGCCGGCAACGATTGAGTGGGAATAGAGCTCGACTGAGAGGCCGGATTTAATATTAGAAGCCCTTTTGCACTATGGCGTATCATCTGTGTTAGGTGATGCGTTAGGAGCAGGAGGGCTTTTTATTAGCTGCCACTTATTGAGGTTCGAGATAGAGATTTCGCTGTGAGACGTTATTTCCGAACAATACCAGGAAATGAAATGTCGATTATTCGCTTTTTTTGTTGACAAAAACACGCCTTCGACCTAGAATGTTCATAGATAATATGACAACAACGATATATAAGCTTTTTTCGTATAATCCTGGGAATCGGCCCGGGAGTCTCTACAAGGTCACCGTAATGATCTGGCTACGAAAAGAAATGCAAGCTTTAGCGGCTGACTGTGCTGCTCCACCCATCATCTTTTTATTCTCACCCGCCGGTAGTGACTGGATCCAAGCAGCTGGTGTTACTCCCGGAGCAGGAGAAGGAAGAGTTGATGGAATTGGATCAACCGGCTCAGTACTGCTGGGATGCATATCTTTTTAAGCGGGTGCCCTGGAGATATTTCTTCAGGGCTTTTCGTCGTTGGTCACTAATTTTAAGGGGGATATCTCAACAATGGAGCGTTTCTTTAAGTTAAAGGAACACGGAACAAATGTCAGAACCGAGATGATTGCAGGCTTGACGACTTTCATGACGATGGCTTACATCCTGTTCGTCAACAATCTGTTTCTGGGTCCTGATGGTGCTGGCATTCCGCAGGAGGGTGTGTTTTTCGCCACCGCGGTAGGTGCCGGTCTCGTTACAATTGTGATGGGATTGTTTGTTAACATTCCGATTGCACTTGCTCCGGGTATGGGCCTGAACGCTTACTTTATGACCGTCGTGCTGAGCTCGAACGGAGCCATTACGTGGCAAGCTGCTTTAGGTGCTGTATTTTTATCCGGTATTATTTTTCTGATCCTGACCGTGACGAAGGTTCGTCAAATGCTGCTGACGGCCGTGCCGAACAACCTGAAGGTTGCCATTACAGTCGGTATTGGCTTGTTCATCACCATTATCGGCTTCAAGCTGGGTAATCTGGTCTCGGTTAACATTAATCCGGGAACAGACATCAGCCAGCCTGTTGCTGGCGGGGCGTTCAACCTGGCGCTGGGTAACTTCATGGAGCACAAGGACGTGTTGCTGGCGCTAATTGGTCTCTTCCTGATTGCGATTCTGATGGTGTTGAAGGTCAAGGGTGCGCTTCTGATCGGGATCGTGGCAACGACATTGATCGGGATTCCGATGGGTGTAACGAACACAGCGGGACTGAGCGGTGCAAGCTGGTTCCCATCCTTTGATAACCTGGCTGTAGGGCAGATGGATATTAAGGGCGCCATTGGCATTGGCTTGCTGGAAGTTATTTTTATTTTCACATTTGTTGAGTTGTTCGATACCTTCGGTACGCTCGTAGGTACTGCAGGCCGTGCTGGTCTGCTGAAGAACAAGGAGCAAGGCGAGAAGAAGCTGGGTAAAGCAATGCTCGTGGATGCTGGCGGTGTCAGTGCAGGGGCTTTCCTGGGAACTAGTACAGTAACAGCATTCGTGGAAAGTGCTGCAGGCGTAGCTGAAGGCGGACGTACAGGTCTGACGGCGGTAACTACAGGAGTTCTGTTCATTCTCTCCCTGTTCCTCGCTCCACTGGCACTGATCGTACCGGCAGCTGCTACAGCACCCGCGCTCATTATCGTGGGAGTATTAATGATGAGCCAGGTGCGGGAAATTGAATGGGATGATTTCTTTATCGCATTCCCGGCTTTCCTGACAATTGTATTGATGCCGTTCACTGGCGGTATCGCTAACGGAATCTCTGCAGGTATTATTTCGTACGTAGTGCTCTCCGTATTTGCAAAAATGTCCGGTCGCGACGTAAAGGTACACTGGCTGATGTGGATATTGTTTATCATTATTGTTTTGCGCTATGCAATGCTCGGCATCGAATAGATAAGATATCTTTAGACCCGTCTCTATAGAAGAGGCGGGTTTTTACTTTGTTTCATGGACGCAATACTGCTTTGTTTAAGTGTGCTTTTTCGGTCTATATTATAGAAGAGATTTTTCATGCGTGTTCACCCCGCAAATAAATATTAATAAAATGCTTGCATAATAACTGACCCGTGTGTTATATTATATTTCCGGCCGCGAAACGGTGGTTGGATGTCACGGTGAAGAGACACGGCAAGCGAAATGCTTGAAACAAACTTTCAAAAAAAAGTGCTTGCTAAGTTGGAACCAACGTGATATACTATAAAAGTTGCTGAGACGAGAGATTGTCAAAGCGACAGAAACAGAATTGATCTTTGAAAACTGAACAACGAGTGAGTTAAACCGATCTTGCCTTCGGGTGAGATCGACAATGAGATTTTATAATCTCGTCAGTTTTGAAATGAGCAATGGAACTCAACTTTCATGGAGAGTTTGATCCTGGCTCAGGACGAACGCTGGCGGCGTGCCTAATACATGCAAGTCGAGCGGACTTGATGAGGAGCTTGCTCCTCTGA
>NZ_JAGFIP010000014.1:0-141304 GCF_017582705.1 Paenibacillus sp. F411 | reverse complement strand
TGTGCATCCTGCGCGGTCACCAGATTATTCTCTTTAATGAAGGCGCGCAACTGTTGTTTATCCCAAAGTCCCATGTGTTCTCCCAACCTTTCTACTATGTTTCATTTTAATAGTTTTGGGAGTTTACACAATCTATTTTACAGACTCACACTTGGGATATATGACAATTAATTTTTTTTGTGAGAATTTAACATCAAGGAGTTAAACAATCGTTTTATACAGTTTTATAAAAGAAAGTGTACTTGGTGGGATGAGAATAAGTATGATTCTTCAACAGTTCCAGAATATCATAGAGTACTGATAAGAATATCTGGGGTAAAAATAATTTAATCTATAATTATAATGTTAATGTACAGAATGTACTGAGACATTTGCGACACTGAGTTTTCTCAAATGATTACGGATATCTAATCAAATGTTATACAATACAATTAAAAAAAGGCAAAGAACTGTGTGTACTACCACGGTACTTTGCCTTTTTTTATTCAACTTGTCATTTTAGAAAGTCGTGATATGATCTTATAAATCAAAAATAGATCATATCAAAAATACCTCAAATTATCTAAACATGAACTTGTGCAAGACTGATGAATGCTGAACAATTTGTTGCGGAAACCATAAAAAAATGGTCCACATAATGGTTTGAGAAATTTATTCGGTCAAAATAATGTGCAACTTACGTGTAAACGATTTGCATGCTTCCCCTTAACAGAGTTCTATAGCTGCCGTGTTTAGGTATAGCGTATCCAATAATCTTTAAAAGTTCAAGAATATTAGTTGTCTTCTCCATTTTGTACATAAAGGATGTGCAATTGTACTCGACCATATATGTTTTTGCGTGCATTTGCAAATTCCAGCTTTTCTACGCTATCGAAACCCTTTCTTACCGCAATTGAGAGGCTGTTCATCAAACTTTTATCGAGATCTTCTTGCAATGCGAAAAGATCGAGTTCCTCTACCATTCGAATTACAATCATCATAATAAAAGAGAGACCCCTCGGAATAAAGGTGGATACCAGTTCACGAGCCCGTGGGCACATTTTCGCCGTTTCGGTCGTTCCTTCAGGATCGCCGCCTAACAAACGCTCTATCTCGTTTAACGGTCTGCCACTTATCCATCCTTGTATGCCAGGAAGAAGAGCGGATAAAGTATTTCCTTCCAGTGACGATGTAGAAGATCTTCCTGTAGCGGCGAGTGCGGATCTATAAACATCTTGAAACAAATAAACTCGAGATTGCGTATCTTCCGTCAGCCAACTGATGGTCCAGTCCACCCAACTGCTAATTGAAGTTGGTATATGCCCCGCATCGGCGAGCAATCTAAGTCTCAGTAGTTCTAAAATATCTAACGGAATGCCGCTTTGAGAGGCGAGCTTGATCTCGACTCGATCCGGATTGCTCTCTAAGGCCGCTTTTGCTTCATCCCATAGTCTTTCAACTTTTTGCGAATAGTTTTCTTCTTCTCCCCTGTTTTTTGCTAGAAATGCACCAAGGGAGTGTGATAAAAAATCTTCCGGCAATGCCACTTCCGCTTCCGCTTTTATAGCGGCAATACGGTTTACCGTATAACGGACTTCGCGATCTTGCAGTTTCCCCTCCGAAATGCGATCAAGAACAACCTCTAACGGATCGCTTATGGTCACACATCGGTCGTCTTCAGGCAGAACAGACAATAACTTTTGATTCAATTCATCAGTGGGAGGAGTACCTGGAATGAACGTCACGATGGGCTCTGGGATTAGAATAACAACACCATTTGCTAGATGACCGGCTCGGCCAGCCCTGGCTGCTGCGTTTAAAAGCTCATGAGCCTCTAACTCTTCGCGTTCTTGGTCAGCTCCCATACGTTTGTCGCCTGCAAGTACGGCAAGATGAGCCGGAAGATTGAGACCCTGTGCAAGGGTTGGTGTTGCAACAATAACTTTGGCGCCGTTGCTTCTTCGAAAAAGTCTCTCGGACAGCATCCGTTCCACTCTTAGCATTGATGCATTATGAGGCACAGCTGTAAAACTGGAGTCACCGAAGATCGAATGCTTGGTATGTCCTAGCTCCAGCCTCAGACCTTCCCATAGTTCGCTTTCAGATTGATTTAGTTCAATCGTTCCGCCCAGATTACTGCCAATATTCCGTGAAGTACGTACGGCATCGTCCTTTGTGTTGACGAAGATGATCGTTTTAAGACCAGCCATACCCGCTTGTATAGTAATTTGGGCTGCGATCTTATTCGCATTAGGACTTACCCTAACTCCACCATATCTCCCCAATGTGCCAGCGAGCTGTAGAGGTTCATCCATGATTTTAGTAAATAAAACTGAGCTAGTAGGTAGCCAATTATGTTGCAACCCCCAAACTACATGAGGAACTGCCGACAGTTCTCGCTCCGCTGGTGCCCTTAAACCAGCTGCAACTTTACGTTTCTGTCTATTAAGATCACGTTGTTTCTCACTAGCTCGCCTTTTGGCGTCATTGATCTCCGTTTCGTGATAGACAACTACACCCCGTGCCTGGCGGCTGGGCTTCCAGAGGAGGTCGACAGCTTGACACGGACGACCTGTCAGATCGGCGATCCAATCCGCAAACTGTTGACCATTTTTCAACATAGCCGATAAAAACAACAGATCTGCATCAGGAACAGTAGTATAGAACGCTAAGAGACACAGCATCCCATCTAACGAACGCCTGATATTACCCGACTGAGGGCTCAAGATGTGGCATTCATCAAACACTAACAATCCGACACTTTCAAATGACTTCGGAGAAAACGACAGCATTGCAAGGCATCGCTCCGGGGTCATGACTTCAACATCCTGAGGTTGAGTGCCTTCGATAAAGAGAGAATCGAAGTCGTTCGATACATCCAGCCCAAATTGCTCCTTCGGAAAAATGGCTTGCAAGTCTTCGGTAAGCTGCTCAACAAGAGCGTGGGTTGGAGCTAGAAATACAACCTTTTTTCCTCGCGAGAGGGTTCCAGCAATTTTCAACACGCTCACGGTCGTTTTACCCGCACCTGTTGGAAGAACCAAAACTGCGGATTGTCCTGTTTGATAAAATTGCTTCTCGATGGCTTCTCGATGATTTTTCCAAAGAAAGGGCATATCATTGGCCCGAAAACGCAACCACCTGCCCCAAAACTCTTTATCTGCTCCACTAGGCGGAGGAAGTTTCGTTAGGGCAGCATGCTCAATCGCATTAGCTGAAGAAAGCAGTAATGAAGCCAAGTGGGCAGGACCGGCATACGCAGTGCTCAATTTCACATCATGATAATCAGTTCTCTTGAGCGATAGTTCAATTACATGGGAAAAAGCCTGTTGCGCGTTCGAATACTTTCCGGTTACGGTATCAGGAACGGGCACGGACATCATATGTGCAGCAAGGAGCTCAATGCCCTCCACAAGTACAGCAGCTAAGGAACGAAGTGCGCGATCTTGCATCGTTCCTCCCTCAGGATTAATATCTCGCCACTTTGTCGAGCGTTCTAGGATCTCATTCAGTCTACCGGATGTGAGATCTTTTATATGTTCGCCGAGAATCTTCACCTCGTAAGGTCCACTTGGTTTCGGAATAAAACTAACTGCTTCAAACGCATCAGCATATTGTTCAGCCGCAAGAAACAAAATAGCAGCTGCTGCAGAGGAATCCACACTGTCTCGGTCGATTGGAGAAAACCGATCTTCACTTGATGCATGCGTCCCGCCTCTCGCAATAATGAGCCTCGCCGTTCCAGCAACAAAAGCAGCTGCTCGCCGGAGTGTTGAGTCCTCTTCTATAGATGCAATCGTTTCATAAACATCCGCTATGCGTTCCGGCGGCCATTGTTCATTCGAGTCTCTATCCACTGTGCCGTTTGCACTTTTTAAGCGGGTAGAAACGAGTTCCGCATAATGACCAGTCAATAATGCAGGGAGATTGCGAGCATCCAAAGTGGGAAGACTCGGGGCCGAACTAAGTAACATTGAAGTTCGTGTGTCAAACATCGGCAACCTCCATCTTCTCAAATTCATCGAGAGATTGGATCACATGATCCGCCAACTCTTGAAACCAATCGCGCAGATTTCCTGTTACGATAAACGTTGCGCCAATTCGCTGGGCCTGCGAAATATCTGTCAGCCCATCATACCCTTTAAACAACTTTTGGCGCTCCTCAGCCGTGCAGATGTCCGAGTTAACAGTCAAAGCCGCCCGGTAGGTTCTATGTGTCTTATTATGAACTCTTTCCGCAGCAAAGATTGCGGCTGTACCTGTCAAACCGCTCTGTTTTATAAGAGAAACTGCATTTGCCAACAAATCACGCCCACGCTTATTTAGATGATGTTCGTTAAAGGCAATCATAACTTTGTCTCTAAACGTATCTCTTGGGTTTTGTGTGCATTTATCTTCACAAATCGTAGTATGCAGGACAACTTTCTCTTCGGGATCCATTTGAATGATCAAACCATCAAGACCTTGGGTCGTCGAGCTGATATGGGGATCTTTCAGATATGTATCCTCGGTCGATGCTTGGCGTGCCTCGATCCAGGACATACATTCGAACAAAAAACCGTCTCGGTGATATCGAGAAACCTCTATTTGATTAGTGGTTGTCCCACGAATCCGCAATTGTTCCCGAGCTTCTTGATAAAATTCGGCTCTCGAACGTACCGGTACAATTGAATCAAGTTCTTTAATAATTTCAGCTGCATGCTCGGCTTGTCCGAGAGCGATCACTGCAATAATCTTGGCCAACTCATTAATCTCATCAACCGACCATAAATAGCCGGTGACATGATCATCAACATCAACTGCTTGTGAAAAAATAGCAGGCAAACCTAAAGCACCTTTTGACGTTACCTCGGAAGCTTCAGTTCGTTCTGAGAAAAACTCATTGGTCATAAGATCCCCCTGTATCACTGTAGGTATTAAATTACAACTTTCGGCAATACAAAAGAAAAGTCCTGCTTTTTGTAAATAAGCTGTCTAAACGACGATACGCTAATTTAGAATGTCGCAGGTAAAACAATGGATAGAGAATCGGATGATTTCTGATTTCTCTATCCATTGTTTAGTTCGAAAAATGTATGTAATTGTTATAAAGTATAAAAAACATTAGCAAGTATCTTTTTCTGCCATTCTCAAGATGCGTAATCCACTATTTCACGCTCTGCATTATTCCGCTCCTCTGTTTTTAAAACAAAGTTTCCATAAGAATATTAATTAATCAATTCCGTTGCCCCGTTTACGTAATCGAAGCAGTAAGCACTGCTCATACGTATTATAAAACACATCTGTAATGGACAGTTGTTGTTAAACAAGTGATTATTGTATCATAAATTAAACTGGTGCCAGACCGTTGATTGTTGAATTTGTGGTTTAACTGCCCGCGGAGATCGTGTGATGTTTCGGGTAAGAAAAAAGCGTGCCCAACGTAAGGCGGCTAACCTTGTTGGCGGTGGGCGATCGCTTTTTTCTTTTTGATATTTAAAGATATTGTGCATATAGACACGGTAATTCAGTGTGGTGTGAGGTGAAGACAGTGCAGGCGTCCGAGTTAAAAGATAAGATATCTAACTTAAATATATGACAGATTGTCAAGCTAAGCGCGACATCTCTTCCATGAAAGCTTCGTGAGCCGAGCGCCATCCTAGGCATTTGCGAGGCCGGTTGTTAATCAATCGGACGGCGTTAGCTAATTCTTCGTCGGTAACAGAATAGAAATCGTGCCCTTTCGGGAAGAACTCACGGAGGAGGCCGTTGGCATTCTCGTTAGAGCCTCGCTGCCAGGAAGAGTAAGGATCTGCAAAATAAACCTTGAGCCCATGAACAGCTTCCAGGTTCGCATAGCAAGCAAATTCCTTCCCTCGATCGGTTGTGGCCGTTTTCATCGTGCCTTGCGGATATTGGCTGGCCACGACTCCGAAAGCAACTTCCATAGAGTGAGCGGTTCGATCGGGTAAGGTTAAGGCGACATACAGACGCGTTTTCCGTTCGATAAGGACCATCGCAAGATGCTGAACGCCATGCCTTGGATGGCAAGATTAGGTGCCAACCAAAATACTACGGCTCCAGGCCCACTGTATACAGTCGGTTCCACCGCTGGCAATAGCCGGCATCTGGGATGGGGTCTTAGTTCATCTTTCTGTTGAACCTGACTTTGAAAATTTTATGATTGACGCGACCATTGTCCTGGACCATCAGCATGGAGTTGGCTCAAGAGAGGGACCTTAAGCAAGCTGTTGGGCGGTCTCGCGGCGGATTGATAATTAAAATACCACACGATGGTCAACGCCCTGGGTAACCAACTGGCGTTTTGTGCTGACAGGAGGACAATGCCATGACGCGGTAACCGGTTAAGAGATTGAAAGAGAAGAAGGGGGGCACAATGGTTAAGGACGCTATTAATACCGTGCATCATGAATTAGGTCAATGAAACAACAGATGGGATCATTTTAAGATAATTATAGATTAGGGGGGGGATTATGTAATGACTGAAAAGGAACAAGATATTATCTATATTTTCCCTTCTGATGAAGGTACATTGGAGGAATATATAAAAATTGTGAGTGGTAAAGTTGACCGTCGTAAACCATCGTTTGTAAAGGGACCTATAGATAAAAATAAGTGAGGGATCCTTCATTACAGGCGAAGTCCTCTCCGATCCACTTTGACAGCACAGAGTTGATCTCTTCCGGTCGGTAATGTGTCTGCTGCACCTGTCCACTATCCGTTTTCGATTGAAGCTTTGCGGTATCGTCCCCACGGCTATCCATTGCCCTCTTGCTGGGTTGTTGCCCAGAACCGACCTGGTGGCTTCGCCCCCCTTCAGAAAATAAATATTGGGGGTCCAGCAAGTATAGTAACTGCTCGATGGGTGACTCGCTGTCTAATATCCGAAGGTTATTATTCCAAAATCACAGCCTGAAGCGGGTTATGGGAGTTGTGAAATAGTGAGGGCATTAGAATACCTTAAATCTGGAGACCTGTTTTCCTTTATAAAAAGGACAGAGATTGCTCGGATAATTATTGATAGGGGGCAGATTTGTCTTTTTGCGCTCTTGCTCCTGTAAGGACGAGATAGGATGACAGCCTCCCGGGAATCGAGTTGTAAACGGGCACTGGCGGAAAGGGTTTCAGGTTCCTTATGCACGCCTCTTCGAAAGCCTGTAAGATTGCGGATATAGCGTTTTTCACGATTTCGAAACAACATTTCCTCTTACGCAAGTTCAATTCCCATTAATGGTAACGCTAACGCATTTTGCTCATCTATTCCTAGCTCTCGTATAACGAATGAATTTGTACCTGAAATTTGCGCCCATGGTGTCTGTCTACGATGCTCGGTATTACTCCTAATATATTCAGGCACGACCTGATGCAAGTAATTCTGGAGAGAGAAGTCCGTGATGTACTGGTCCCGAAATACAGCCTCTATGGCTTCAGCTTTGAGCGCTCTCAATAAGTGATACGTCCAAATACCATGTTGTAGTAAGTTACTTGGATATGATTTTTGGCCGGGGGAGCAAGAATTAAACATCGTTTGATAATGACTATTTTGAACGAACTCGATGAATTCTCTGTTGCTTAAATCGGAAAGTAAATCTCGCGACTGAATTTGTTGCTGTATATAGGTTGCGCAGGCATCAATAAAAATAAGGCTTTGATTGCACTGGGACTGCTGAAGAGGTTCAAATAAAACATCTTTCATGGAAACAGTTGTGTCATGAAGGTTCGTCGGATGAGTATCCCAAGTAGTAATGCGGTTTAGACTATTAGCGAAAAATGCATGCCCAGCGTAATAGAATATGAATCGGCTCCCTTCAGGAAGATTTCGGATCTCATAACGTATCTCCTCCCGCAGAGCAGTCGCGGTTGCCTGCTGATTGAGCCAAATGTTGACGTTGTCAACTGGTACACACATATCCTGTGTAAGCCAATCAAAGAATGCTCTTGCGTCGTTTTCTGCGTAATCAACAGGCGAAATTTGAAATTGGTACTGTTCTACTGCAACTATTACTGCGTATGTCTGTTCAGGAGTTATGCATTCCATATTGACTTTAATTTCCAAGTTAATAACTCCATATTACCTGAAATGGCATGGAAACATAAGTCATTTTGGAGTGCTCCGATAAAATTGCAGTCGAAAAAGGTCTGTCCATTTTTAGAATGAAGCCACCAGATCCGCTTTGATCCAAGTGAATCTTACTGTCTTTACGTCAAAGTTAGAATTATGCAAAATGCCCAGTTAAGTAGTTAAAGAATCGGCAACAGCGTACCCATCTCTAAGGGATCCAAATATTTCAATGTTCTGAATAGTTATAGTATTAAAGCAATCTGTTTCTTCATAAGTGAGAATAGCGTTGTTCTTGTCTTGGCTACTTAAATAGATATGTTTTACCTTAACTACAGATGGAGTAACTATGTATAGTTCCTTATCTTTAATACAAAAAGTTAGTAAGCTTCCTTCGTTACTATATCTATCAGAACCTCTTATCAACACTCCATCGAAACAATTAGTTGCGAATTGTTGAATAGTAAGCTTTTCTAGATTCATAAATACCTCTTCCTTTCTTTTATCTAAACAATAGCTATGATTGTAGCCGTTTAATTCTGTCCCAAAGTATCTACATATTCTGAATACTGTATCCAGTTCATGACTTTTGTAGTGATGCCAAGTTTATTGTATATAAACTGAGATCGATATTTAAAATTGCTGTCCATGGTAACAAAAATGTCCGTGCCCGCCGCATAAATCATATGCTCGATGTCATGAGCACTACTTAATATAGCCCGTTTTTTGTCGGTCTTATAACCGATGTCATCCAATGCCTTGACCAAAGCGTATATTGCTTGATGAACATATGTGTATTCTTTTAACCGCCCCCTCTCATCCAAGAGTTCGTGCTTTTCGAACTGATTACAAACGGCCATAACCTTCGGATGGTCGGATACCTGTTCTAAAGATAATTGGCGCAAATAGTTCTGATCAGTATATTCAGGATAAAATATTCTGCGGTCATCGGTGGTGATAACACGGTAGGCTTCAAAGTCCTGTGCTATCCCCCAATTTTTCATCACTCTGACCAATCCGAAATATGGGTCCTCATGCGCCAGGCTTAACTCGTTGTTTTTAAAGTTGGAAATGATGAGAGAAGAGGTAACCTTCCGTATCGTCTCAATCACTTGTTGTTCTTCTTTCGGATCGTTCATCCGCTTGATTTCTTCCAGATGAGAAGGGCTGTAGACATAGTTGATATCTGTGTAACTGGCTTCTATAAAGTTTCTTACATCCTCAATTTTGTGGTATTTATCAAACACATTATGGTCCAAATATACAAGTAACTTATGGTTTGGAGTATAAGATATCCGATTAAAGTCTGCCTCGTTAATCTGAATAGAAGATAAATGACTCAGAATCCGAGCTTGTCCGCGTACTTTCCTTAAATGCTGTTCTTGTTTTTTTACCCACATTTGGTCATTTCCATGAAGCAAATATCCATATACAATCCTTTGATTTTCTAAAAACGTTATGCAAGCATCGCAATTAAGACAAAATGGATCTATCTCATATAGTAACTCAGTTTCATAAATTTCACAGAATCCTCTCAAAATATAGTGTTTCACGTTGGAGTTGTGAATTATCTTTTCAATGATTTGCGCATAAACTTCCGCCATTAAGCCGTATTTGTTACAACTGTCCATAAACTCATTCCCTCCGATTTAATCAAGTACACACTGTTACTGTTAGGAATTAAGAATCTATACCTTAGTCAATATTTACCTGGTTTACCCAAATTTGTTCTTCCTATGGTATATCGGCATTGCTGGTTAAAATATTGAGTAAAGAACTCTCATTTTAGTTTTCAGTACTGCTTACTAGGGCCTGTCTTCAAACCACTCGGGTTGACTTAATCTGGTAAAATAAAGGTATGAGACAACGATACGAGTTACGTGACGACCAGTGGGACAAGATGAAAGACTTGCTGCCTGCGGAGCGGAAAGCTCAGGGCGGCCGGCCTGCCAAAGACAACCGAACTATGATCAATGCGATGCTGTGGATTGCTCGAAGCGGAGCGCCATGGCGCGATTTACCGAAATATTACGGACCATGGAAGTCGGTCTACACTCGATTTCGACGCTGGGAGAAAGCAGGTGTATTACATCAAGTTTTAGAGTGCCTCGCATCGGAACCCAATTTGGAAAGCTTAATGATTGATGCCTCGATCGTCCGTGTACATCAGCATGGTGCTGGCGCAAAAGGGGGCCAGACAAGCAAGCAATCGGAAGATCCCGAGGAGGCATAACTACGAAAGTTCATGCGGCCGTTGATGCGTTAGGATGCCCGCTGAGCATCGTTCTTTCTCCTGGCAACACACATGATGGTGTGATTGGATATGAGATGCTTCAGAATCTGGATTTAACCAATAAGCAAGTCATCGCAGATCGAGGTTATGACACTAATCAAATTCTCGATCTACTGAAGGAACAGCAAGCTACATCGGTTATTCCACCTAAGAAGAACCGTGTAGAGCAACGAAAATGTGACTGGTAGTTGTAGAAAGAACGCCACTTAGTCGAATGCTTTTTCAATAAACTGAAGAAATATCGACGTTTGGCTACTCGCTATGAGAAGCTGGCCTGTACCTTTGCGGCCTTTTATCCTTGGCATCTAGCTTAGTTGGCTTGCCTAGGTTTGAAGACACGCCCTAGAGTTTTATCAATGATATTTGTCACACATATATACTGTGTATAAAAATTGATATAAGTGGACAATTTTCAAAAAAATACAACATAATAATTAAATAACAAATAACGGAAAAGCTCCTAGCCTTTCTTTTCGAATGCATCAATTAGACTGAAAATTAAAGTTGTGGACTGGCGGCGTGCATTAAGTTAATGGGCAGAGCTTAGATTTTTCTATTAAAAAAAAGGTTTTGTGGTATTATATGTAATTATTAGTTGTGAAATAAATGGAATGGGGGATTCAAAATATGAAACGTAAAATACAACTAATGGAAACCTACGTAGATATCGACCTTGGAAGCTCACCCTTTTTAAAATTAGATAAAGGGTTGCAAATTCCATACTCTTCAATCAAGGGAATAGCAACAGGCAGACCGATACCCAATGCTTTTAAACTATATGGTGCTTTATTAGGAGAAAAGAGAAATGGGTTATTTAGATCAAAAGGTGGTTATCAACTGCACTTTTTTGAGAATGAGCTTGAAACTCTTCATTTGGATTTAAATAGCTTTAAAGTCGGTAAGTTCAAAATATCAAAGTTGATCATTGGCATTAAAAATCCTGAAGAAATAAGTAAAAATATTTCTGAAAGAGTTGAATTAACGTCGAATGATAGTTGAACAAGTAAATTGATAATTCTAAATATACTTCGAATATGAGAGTGTCATGAAATACATACCCGGAGGGGTTGTTTAATGAAGAGACAGTCAAAGAATTTATAAAGAAAAACATCCGCGACCAAGCCGGAAATTCCCCTGCTTTATTAAAGGATGATGGAAGGCTTATTGATCATATAGTGTTTCATAAGTATTAATGTAAAATTGATTGATCTATCGTCAGCACTCATCCTATGTGGAATCGGTGGCGTAATTGGTGAGGGGCGGTGTAGAGATCAGACAAACGTTAATTGACGATGACAGCTGGTGCAAAAGGGGGCCAGGCAAGCAAGCAATTGGACGATTCCGAGGAGGCATAACAACAAAAATCCATACGGTCGTTGATGTGTTAGGTGGCCCTATGGGCATCGTTCTTTCTCCTGGGAACACCCACGAGAATGTGATCCGGTATGAGATGCTGCGGAATCTGGAGTTAAGCGGTAAGCAAGTCATCGCAGATCGGTGGAATAGCCTTTGTTACATTTAAGCAATATTGTAAAAAGGAAGGTTGGTGGATTTATGAAATTAATAAGATATGGAATATTGCTAACTCTTATGATAGGAATCACAGTTTTTTTAGTGTATATATATGTAAAAACAAGCACCGATAATGTCACTCTGGATTCAATTGTATCAAACAAGGATTATAACATAACTCAAGTTAAAGATCATAGTCCGATAAGTTTTTCACTTGAACCTGAATGGATATCCAAACATACAAACGATAAACATAAAGTATTTGAAATTAACCAGCATCAAATATTTTTGGTGAGTGTAAAATATAGAGAAAACGACATCTATTTTAGTTTTCATACGAAACTAAAATTGCCTAAAAAGAAGGGCAGTTTTATTTATCCAGGCACTATACAAGATAGCGGAGTGTTCTCCACCCCAAGAGAAGAACTTAGAGTACTAACTCTTGACAACAAAATAATTCAAACAACACAAATTGGTATAGGACCTTCATCTGATTTTTCTTTTGGAATAAACAAAACAGATCAAGATAAAATAATTGATGGCTTTAAAGTCGAGTTTGAGGGTATCAAACTTTACAATTACTTTTTAAAGGACCCTCGTCACGCTGCGTTCCGGACGCCCTCATCCATGCGACAGCATCCTCCACGCTTATTCACCAGCATATAACTAAACCGCGTACCCGGGCCTAATGCCAGGATACGCGGTTTTAGCGTTTTAGAGTGATTTTTTGCCGATGACGATCATCCCTGTATTTAAAGCTACTCCCTAAATACCCGCTTGAGCAAGCTGACCAAGTCCGTCAGGAGCAATGGCCCAGAGCCAAAAGACCCTGCAAGGTTTCAATTGTCATAGAAGGCTTACTTTTATGATTTGGAAGACTTATATCGATAAAATGAGGTTTCATTATTCATGAGACGAAAGTAAACATCATTACACAAAATAGTGATAAATACTCGGTATCAGCAATGTGTAACATTATATTGATTATGTGAGCTGGTTTCACAAACACTGGGTTCATGGTTCACTAGGTTACATGACGCCCGTTCAGTATAAAGCTGCGGCCCTTAAACATGAATTTATCTTATAGGGTCATTCCAGTTCCAGTTAGTATAGATAGCATAAGCTATAATTTCATCTGCATGTTCATCCTCGGTAAATCCTGTAACTAAGTTGCCGACTCTAAATGTGGGCTCGAAAAGCATTTTTGCCTTATTGTCTTCGCTTGTAGCTATAGTTCCTATCTCCGTATCGTTTGTGACTGTTACCCACTTTTCATGATCAATTCTAAAACTCATTCCATCATCTGATACATCGGTAATAATTCCCTCAATGTTTACAATTACATCTGCGACAATAGCATCTTGTTCAACAACTATTCTATCGGTTAAATCAAATGGCAAGTGTGTAGATTGATTGTTATAGAAATATGCTCCAACTACAATAAAGCAAAAACAAGCTGCAAGAGATAGTATTTTTGCAAAAGGGATAACCTTGTTTTTTGGCGTAGAAATAACCATTGCCTTTTCAATTAAGTCATCATCAATATCATTTATAGCAGAGTAAAATTCTTTTGATTTCATACACTGTACCCCTCCTCCTTTTCAAGATATTTCTTCAAATTGTTGCGTATTCTGTACAAGGCAACTTTTGCATTGCTTTGACTTATTCCAAACATCTTCGCTACATCAGCTATGCTGTCCGAATACCAGTATCTGCGGATAAATATGTTTCTTGATTTTTCATCTATACTTCGTAAAAAACTGCTGATGCTTGCGGATAATTCTTTTTGCATAATACTATTCTCCGTATTATTCGTAGAGGATAAGCATTCCTCAAGTTCTGATAAAAGTACGTCAAAGTGTGTGTTGCGTTTATTTGCTTTTAAATAATCATATCTGTTTAATGATAGGTTTTTTGCGATCTTCCCAAGATAGGGCAAGAATTTCTGTGGTCTATCAGGAGGGATTTGTTTCCAAGCGGTAAGATATGTGTCATTTACACATTCATCTGCATCTTCTTTTATGTTCAAAATATTCATACAAATCTTTGTTAGATATGCACCATATTGTTCCGATGTTCTCACGATAGCTACTTCTGACCTGCTTATAAACAATTCAATGATGCTGCTATCTTCCACGTTCTCACCTCCTTATATTATTACAAGAGGGCAAATTTCTTGCCCTCGTTTTGCTTGTTTTATTTCATTGGTTCTTCCCAGTTCCAGTTTGTATAGATAGCATAAGCTACAAGTTCGGCCGCATTTTCATCTTCTGTGAAGCCAGCAATAGAGTTTCCAACTCTGAATGTATCTTCAAAATATTGTTCGTCTTTTGGTGCTGCTGCAGGACCTGTAATTCCCATTTCTGTTTCATTGTTTACTGTCACCCATTTCCCTGTGTCAAGAAGAAAACTTTTACCGTCCTCAGAAACTTCGGTGATAACTCCCTCGATGTTTACGATTGCACTGCCCATGGGGGCTTCAAGTACAGCGTTTGAACTGATGGCATCTGCTGTTACTGTATTTGCCTCAGCATCACCGAATGTAAAGCCTTGAATGAAGTTTCCTACTTCAATATTTCTATCCACTTCAATGAAGTTTCCAACATTTTCTGTCACAAATTCAGTATCGTTATTTATGATAACTTCTTTTCCTGTATCAAGAGTGATTTTATTACCGTCAACTTCGGTTACGATACCCTCAATATTAATTGCTATTTTTGATGAGATTTCCATTTTTTCATTCGTATTGATGACATCTGCTGTTACCTCGTTTGCTTCTGCATCTCCTGATGTAAAGCCTTGAATGTAGTTACCAACTTTGATTTCATCATCAATCTCAACTGTTTCACCAACATTTAGCGTTTCAAAAGCTGTATCATCATTAATAATCACTACTTTGCCGCTGTCAAGTGTAATTCTGTTGCCATCAATCTCTGATACAACACCTTCAATGTTGATAGCAATATCACCCATAACTGTTCCTGTTTCGCTTGTTCCTATGCTTTCCGCTGTTTGCTGAGAACAGCCTGCCATGGTAGAAAGTGTCATTGCTCCTACCAAAGCTAATACTAATAATTTTTTCATGTTTAATTCCTCCAATAATTTGTGTTTTAATTTCGGCTCTTTGCCTTACACCTATACAGTAAGAATTAAAATAAAAAGGTTACAAAATTTTTTTGAATAACAGGCCTGTTGATTAACCTCCATATGTAACTCAAATGAATTCGTACCCAAATGTCATCAGACGATGTATGAATATCGTCCATTCAGTCGGTAGTCTATCCAAAAGCAGCAAGCGAGCAAATCGAATAAAAGAAAGATCAGCATGACGAGGTCATCCTTGCTTTGCCCCATTAAATAGCCATTTGAGTAGGGTTTCACCCTAAATAAGAACCTGCTATAAACATCATAGGCTGGAAGCAGCGGTTGGTGAACACCCTGTTGCTTGTCCCACGAAATCATCGGCTTGCGCCCAAGCGCACATCCCATGTAAGAAAAAAGTAAGAACTCTTTGCTAGAATGAGATCCATATTGTGATGGGTGAAGCCGTCATATTTAACTCTAGGGAGGAGAACAAAGGATGAAACAACGAAAATGGTTGGTTTGGATGCTGATCAGCTTGATGGTGTTCAGTATGTTTCCGTCTTCGGTTAGTGAAGCAGATTCTATGGACAATCCGTTTCTGAATGCCGTAGAAGTGGAGGTGGATCGAGATGATCATGTCTATGTCCGCACTCACAATGGGCAGACAGGATTTCTGAAAAAAGTGGATCGGACTACGAGTGTTGTGACGGATGTTTATGCAGATGTAGCCGCTTTTACAGTAGATGGTGCAGGGAATATATATATTGTTAAAGAAACCAATGGGGATTTGCTGAAAATCGATACGAATCAGCATGAAACTCATATCGCTACGGATATTCTTCCGTATTTCACAGGGGTTACAGGTAATGGGGTTTTTTACTACATAAACAACAATACTGTTCATAGCATAGACACCAGTGCGAGTGATCCCCAGCCTCAACCGGTGCCCGAGATCCCTGTAAACGGGGTTAGAGCCATGAGTACAGGGGTAGACGGGAATGTATATGTGATTGCCAGAGATCAAAATAATATGAACGGTTATAACTTATACACGATAACAGATGCGGACATAGCCTATAAAACGTTAACATCTAGCGAGCAGTTTTTTGATTTTATGGATCCAGCCATGACGGTCGACAAGCAAGGGCAAGTTTATATTACCAATAGGTACGGTCCACCAGCTCTATGGAAAGTGAGTAATTATGGATTCTTGGAGACCGCTTTCCCAGAGAGAAATATTACATCGTTTGAAAAAAGTGTGGCCATAGACAGCAATAATATTCTATATGTGACACGATGGGACAACCAATATAATTCGAGAATCGTGAAAACCATTGATGAGCAAGGCAAAGTCGCAGCTTATGAACCGCACAAGGTACCGGTCTATGACCCTGTAGCCGAAGCCAACAACGCAGCAACCTACTCAGCAATGCGGGCAGTGCTGGAGCATCCTGCGACAGGAAATGCATTAGATACTGACATCGCACAATTCCTAGATGAGTCGATAAGAGAAGTGTATGGTTTTCTTATAGAGGGATGGACGTACAACAACCTGTCGGATACCAGTAAAGATCTCATAGCAGACAATTTGGTGTCATTCAAGGAATACACCAATTATGAAAGTGTGGATGAGATCCGAAGTGATTTTGAAGAAGCGCTGCCTTTAATGATGATATTATTCCTCCCGATCGAAAGTGATGACCATGGAATCGTAGCAGCATCATTGCAGCTTTCACTCAGCATGTTCGAGTTAGTTACGGAGGAACATCCGCTCAATGATATCCAGTATAAGGTTATAGCCCAGCGCCTTATTGACAACCAGCCGTATGTCTACGAGGATATTATCCCGATGAATACAGACGTTGAAAAAGATAACATTATACGGGCGTTTTTTGGAAGTCACATCCCTGCTGTTGCACCATTAGGTGATGTGTTGATAAACAAAGGAGATTCCGTAACGATAGATTACTCTAATGTATATCCTGGCGGAATCTTAACCGCTGTCGCTGAGGACCCTTCTGCAGTGACTGTAAGTAACAATACAGGCAGTGCTTTTGACATTAAAGGTTTAACTGAAACCCGTGCTGCAGCCATCACGATCACGTATAGGGATACTGCGGGTCATCAACTATTCTCTGGCAACATGTCGGCAGGTGTCCTTGCTGAACCGGTCTACCGCATTGGAGAACTTGCGGACCTGACTGCAAAGTCTGTAACGGCAGGCTATGCATCAGGAACTCAGGAGACGAAGTCGGTAGCTGTACGGAACACGGGAACCGAAGCTCTGGAGAACCTGAAGGTGGCATTGACCGCAGGGGATGTGGATGATTTTGAGCTGACTCCGGTCGAGCAAGTGCTGCAACCAGGGGAAGAGGGAAGCTTCACAGTTAAGGCAAAAGACGGCTTGGCGGCAGGAACCTACATGGCAACGATTACGTTGACGGCGGATCACCTGTCGGGCGTGACAATGAACGTCAGACAAGTCGTACATCCACAGCCGGCGCCTCCAGCGCCTAATCCACCAGCTACACTGCCTCCAATAGAAACACCGCCTTCGACTTCAGTCCCGAGTCAGCCTGGGTCTCAAGCGGTGGAGGTTCTGGTAAACGGAAAGGTTGAAAAAGCGGGAACCCTCATTCAGTCAACCGCAGGTAACCGATCTGTCGCGACGGTTGTGGTGGATCCGGAGAAGCTGAATGAAAAGCTGGCCGCTGAAGGAGATCATGCCATTGTGACCATTCCGGTCCCAGGCGAAGCGAGCCTTGTCATTGGTGAGTTGAATGGGCAGATGGTGAAAAATATGGAACAGAAGCAGGCTATAATCCAGATTCAAACGGACAAAGCGGCTTACACGATACCTGCAGGGCAAATCAATATGGATTCCATTTCTAACCAGATTGGCCAGGAGGTTAAGCTCTCAGATATTAAGATTCAGATTTCAATGGCGGATGCTCATGAAGATATGAAGCAGGCTGTTCAACAGGCTGCGGCGGATGGGGGATTCAGCATTGCTGTTCCGCCCGTGGATTTTTCCATTCAGGCCTCTTATCAAGAAAAGATTGTGGATATTCAGAGCTTCGACACTTATGTTGAGCGTTCCTTGAAGCTGCCGGCGGGGGTAGATCCTTCCCAAATTACAACCGGCATTGTTATAGATGTCGATGGAAGCATCCGGCATGTGCCTACGAAAGTAGTGGAAGCTAACGGAGGGTATTCGGTCGTTATGAACAGCTTGACCAACAGCACTTACGCGGTGATTTGGCACCCCGTGGAATTTAGTGATACTGCGGAGCATTGGTCCAAAGACGCTGTCCATGATATGGGCTCCAGAATGATTGTGAACGGAACGGGAAAAGGTGTGTTTAGCCCGAACCAGGAGATCACACGTGCAGAGCTTGCTGCCATCATGGTTCAGGCTTTGGGATTGAAGGCCGAAGAGGGATCTACAGCCTTTGCGGATGTAGGAGCCTCTGCTTGGTATGCAGGCGCAGTTGAAGCTGCATTTCAATACGGGCTCATTAGCGGCTTCCAGGATGGCTTGTTCCATCCAACGGATAAGGTCACTCGGGAGCAAGCGATGGTTATGCTGTCGCGAGCCATGACGCTTACAGGCTTGTACGAGAATGTAGAGCAGCAGCATGTGAATGAGATTCTGGCTCACTTTGCGGATGGAGCACAGATTGCGGATTGGGCTAAGAACCAAGCGGCCAATGCCCTGCAAGCAGGTATCATTCACGGCAAGGGCGGTCAAAAGCTTGCACCGAAGGATGCGATCACCCGGGCAGAAGCTGCAGCGATCGTGCAAAGGCTCTTGCAAGAGTCAGGACTCATTTAGATTAGAGATGTGGATGAAGCTCCATCGCCGTACCCCTATAGACCGTGCATGCCTTATGCACGGTCTTGTTTTAATTGAAGCAGGTTTGGCTCGTGCAATTTTTTTCGCTTTATATGATAATAAGAAGCACAGTTAGCAGTAGGGGGGCCAACAGTCTTGTCCAAAAAAGTAACCATGCAGCACATTGCGGACTCCTTAGGCGTCTCCAAGTTTGTCGTATCAAAGGCGCTGTCAGGAAAAGAAGGTGTCAGCGACGCTACCAAAGCGCGGGTAATGGAGACAGCAGCCCAGCTGGGCTATTTTAATCAGAAAAACGGCTATCTGAAAGCGCCTCTGCCCACCAAGTCAGAGGTCTCTGATCCGCAGCGGAATTCCGTGCTGGTGCTGATGCCCAACATTCGTTTTCAGACCAAGACCTCCGCTTATTGGGGGCGGATCCTGGAAGGAATCTCGGAGAAGCTGGATCACGAGGGCGTCGGGATGGTCATTGTGGCAGAACAAAGTGTAGAGCATTTCATGCAGCTGCTGAATCCCAAAGCGCTCATGGGAATCATCGGAGTGGGGGAGGTGGCTGCGCCGTTACTGCTGGAGGCACACCGCTTGGGGCTGCCGATTGTGCTGATTGACCACGAGGATGAGCTCATTCCCGCAGATACCTTGTTTGCTGACAATTTTGAGAGCATGCACCGATTGACACGGCACCTCATTGGAACCGGACACCGGGAGCTTGTCTTTGTAGGTGATGCGCGATATTCCAGAAGCTTCTATGATCGGTATCTCGGATTTAACAGAGCGATGGAGGAAGCGGGAATTGTGGAGCCTGCAGCGGGCAGCAGTGCAGCGCACTACTTGCCCGTACAGGGGTTTGAGAAGGAGCATTTCATAGATTCCATCACCCGGTGGGCGGCAGAGAAGAGGGATAACGGAAAAATGCCTGCGGCACTCGTCTGCGCCAACGACCAGATCGCGCTGGCAGCACTGACGGTGCTGCAACGCTTGAACTGCGCGGTGCCTGATGATGTCTCTGTAACCGGCTTCGATCATATCGAGGATACAGATCGGACCAGCCCGCGCATCACCACGGTGCGGGTGCCGAAGCATGCATTGGGCAGACGGGCGGTGGAGCTGCTGCAGCGGCGAGTCCATGAACGGGAAGCGCCGGCAGAAAAGGTCCTGCTCGCCTGTGAGCTGCTATACCGGGAAAGCTCAGGCTTGGGCAAGCAGCGCTAGGTTGCGGTCAATGAGCTCTAGTCGCTGCTGAACACAGGCATAAGAGCGGAGCGGATCCTCCGGAGTGTGCATGACGTAGTCCAGCAAACGTTCTATAGTGGTGGATGCAACATGGCAGCGGGTATCGGAGGAAGCATAATAAATGTATACCTCACCATTCGGGTGCGCCACGACGCCATTACAGAACAACACATTGGATACATCGCCGATCCGCTCTTCCCCTTCCGGTGCAAGCAGATGGCCTGCCGGGCGGTGAGTGACCTTCTCCGGCTGGTCGAGATCGGACAAGAAGGCGTACAGGACATAGCGAAGTCCGGCCGCTGTATTCCGCACGCCGTGGGCGATATGCAGCCAGCCCTGTTCGGTCTTGATCGGTGCAGGGCCCTGGCCGTTCTTGACCTCCTTGATCGTATGATAATGCCGCTCATCCATAATCTGCTCTTGCTGAATGACGGCCTGTTCTATAGAATCCGACAGTCCCCAGCCAATGCCGCCGCCGGATCCGGTGTCGATGAAGCCGTCCTGCGGCCGGGTATAAAAGGCGTATTTGCCATTCACAAATTCTGGGTGCAGCACCACATTCCGCTGCTGATTGGAGTTGGTCTTCAGATCGGCAAGCCGCTCCCAGGTTACAAGGTCCTTCGTCCGGGCAATTCCGCACTGAGCAATGGCGCTCGACAGGTCGCCATGCGGCGCATCCGGATCTTTACGCTCTGTACAGAACAGTCCGTAAATCCAGCCATCTTCATGCTGAACCAGGCGCATATCGTAGACATTTACATCTGGATTATCGGTCTCCGGCATGACCAGAGGGCGGTCCCAGAACCGAAAGCCTTCTACAGGGCTGTCGCTTTCCGCGATGGCAAAAAACGATTTGCGGTCAGTCCCTTCTACACGAGCGGCTAAGTAGTATTTATGATTGAGATAAATCGCGCCTGGGTTAAACACGCAGTGTACCCCGATCCGCTCCATGAAATAAGGATTGCTTTCCTCATTGTAGTCGTACTTCCAATGCAGCGGCGCATGAGCTGCGGTAAGCACGGGATGCTCATAGCGTTCCAGAACGCCATTGCTCAGAGCTTCCGGGCGGTTGCTTCTTGTCACTAACGCTTCATACTGCTCTGTCAATGCTTTTTTTCTCTCTTGAAATAGACTCATTTTATTCAACCTCCAAGGTTTTGTTGTTGTGAAATTCAGCATGTGTGGACAAACGCTGAATCATCTCCATACAAGCACGGCTGTTATGGTAGGGACATTTCCAGGGACCTGCTTTTTCTTCGTTATGGCTTAAGGTGCCATCCCGGCGGACGCTCCAGTGCCATTCGCCGTGCTTCTTATCGACCAAGTGCCTCTCTATAAAGGTCCAGGCCTTCAGTGCGGCGTCCCGATACGTCTCATTACCGGTCAATTGGAACGCATTATAGAACCCGACGACCGCTTCCGCCTGAGGCCACCAATCCTTGTCTGTATCGAGGAGTCCGGAAGGTCCTGCCTCATTGAACAGTCCTCCGTCCTGATCGACCCCCTCCTTCAGGGTAGCTTCAGCCATCTGAAGCGCAGCAGAACGAACCTTGGCAAGCAAATCAGGTTCCCCGAGCACCTCTGCCGCTTCATACAACAGCCAGCTTCCCTCAATATCATGGCCGTAGGAAATATGATCCGACTCACGTTGCCATTCCATATCGAAAAACAGCTTGAAATGCCACGAGTCCTGACACACAATACGATCCAGCGTTACTGTAATAAGCTCGTGAAGCTGGTGCCGAAGCTCTGGAGCCGGCCAGATCCGGTATAGGTTAGTGTAGGCTTCCAGGACGTGAAGATGAGTGTTCATGGATTTTTTACTGTTCAAATCCTTCGCACTGAGACTGTTGTGGTTGGTTTCCTTCCATTCTCGTGTTAATGCCTCAATATAACCTTGATGAACCGGGTCATAGGCATGCCGCTCCAGCACATGATACAGCTCGATGACTTCCTTGAGGATGGATACATCACCTGTTGCCCGATAAAATTCCGAATAGGCATAGATGACAAAGGCTTGGCCATAGACCTGCTTCTTGGTGGACACGGGCTCCCCGGCTGCACTGACAGACCAATACAGACCGCCATGCTCGGCATCTGTAAAGTGATCCTTCAGAAATTGATAGGCCCGGCGCGCGGTTTCTAAATAACGGGAATCACGATAAAGGCGATAAGCGGCTGAGAATGTCCACATGATTCGAGCGTTAAGGACCAGTGCCTTGTCGGCCGTCTTGTCGACTTGCTGGCTGCGATTGATATAGCCGTAGAAGCCGCCGTTTACTTCATCCGTGGTGTGGTTGAGCCAAAAGGAAAGAATATTGTTCTTGAGCTCATCCTCGATGCTTGCAGCCCATTGCGTAGCGTTCATACCTGATCTCCTTTCTGAAAATAACAAATTATATTTGTTATATAACAAACTAACATTAAACATAACAAAAATACAATGTTTTTTACGAGGAAATAAATATAATTCTTTGACCTGGACGATATGGAATACTTGGGAAACGTGATTCAGGGGATCGAGAAGAAGCTGCTGGTTCTGGTTGCGAACATGCGTGATCCCGGACACGACCTGGAGCTTTAAGGAGCAGTACCGGGGATATAGGGAAACCATTATGGATTTTGCGGTATGGACCAAGCAGAATGGCGGCGTAGGCGTAAGTTCCAAATAGTGCAACTATATGGGTTGATATTGTGTCTAAATCTATGGAAAGTCATTTGGTTGAAGTGTACTAGTTCGTGAAGGGGTGCTCTAGTGGTGGACACAACAGCGGAGTAAGTGAGACGGAACCTTCTGCTCCACCAAAGGTGGAGAACGAGGTGGTGTATCTTGATCATTCCCAACTGGCGGGCGATGAACTGGAATTAGTGAAGATTGCAAACCTCGCAGCTGAGCACCAAAATGATGGGGATGAGCAGGCGTACTTCTCTCTTTTCGATTCGAAGCGAGATCCTAACATGAAAATGGCTTCTTACAAAATTACAAAGATGTTATTGGAATCGGTAAGTGTCAAAAGCGAAACTAGCGCTCTCATCGTGGCGTTAGTACCACCGTGGAAAACGGAGAAAATACAAGGTTATACAGTTTTATTAAAGAGAACGGTAAGTGGAAAATTACCGACATTGACTAAAAAAAGGGTAGAAGGCCGTGGGGGGCCTTCTACCCTTTTCATTTAGAAATTTACTGATTGCCGTACATTATGTTAATCCGTCAGCATCAAAGCGGAAGGCGTTTTGGGAATTGACTTTTGCTTTTGTGCAGTCGTCGACGGCACCCATGGTAAGGCGGCCACCGTGATAACAGATGAGGCACCTTGCAGTACCTTATATCATTAGGACTGAAGGTGACACAGCAGCATATTACCTTCTTAACGCAATATGTTCGTATTGCGTTCCTGCTCGCACCCCCAATATGATTTATGTATGAGAAGGCGTTATGCAGCGGCAGCCGGGAAACTTCAAAAGCCCCCTCGCGCAAAGAACGAAGGGGCGATTGCCTGCTCAGTACTAATTGAATAGTAAAATTTTGGCGGTCTTCGACGGTAAAGAAACGGAGGTCACGGAAATATTGCCTTGCTCTGGATCCCTGAGGGAGCCGTAGCTTGATACACTCACGTTGTTCTCGGCGTTCTCTGACGGATTAACAATCACAATGCCATTCTGGAAGGTGCGGACCCACACCTCACGTCCGCTTAGCTTGTAATTGCTGTAGTTGGAGCTGCTGAGTGTCTGGGTCGGCTTGCCAATGTCCCAAGTAAACATAGGCTCAAGATACAAGTAAGCAGGGCCGGTTCCCGGATTAACGAGTGGGGTAAATCCAATCTTAGTATAAATTTTGTTATCCGGCTCGACTTTTACTCCGAGCAGGTAAGAGGCATAACCGTAGAGCAGGATTCGGCGCCGCTCGGCAGCAGGAAGTGCGGCGAAGGTTTTGTTGTCTTGCCCGCCATCCAGCATAAGCGGAAGAGCAGCCAGTTTATTTTCTCCCATGAACATGATTGATTTAAGATTGTTTTTCCAACCGGTGTAGTCCTTGAACCAGAACTCGGTGCCGGAATTGCCGCCCGTACCGTATCCGCCGTACGAATTTTCCATAGCGAAGCCATCGATTGGACGCGGCTTGATAGACGTGCTTAGGAGCATCTTCACCCGCTGGTCTGTCAATGTGGTCGGATGCAGCAGGTTGTTGCCCCAGATGACCGGATATACGCCCTTTTGTGCTTTGAATTGTTCCTGAATACGCACGATGCCGCGCTCTACGTTTTCTGCACGCACTTCATCGTTGTATACTGATTGGTTGCGGATGTCCCAGATTCGATTACTTGGCACCGTCTGGCCGCTTTGGGCGAATTGCGATAAATTGCCGATCAGGATATCAATCCAGATGCCTCCGCGGTTTTTATCGTACTCAGCGAGTGCTGCGCTCAACAGTAGATCCCAGCGGACATTTGTCCCTTCATCGAGTCGATATTGCACCTCCGAGGTCATTCCGGCGACCGGTGCGGCACCGTATACGGGTGACAGAATCGGTGTTCCCGCTGGATAACTCTTCGGCACGGTACTGTGGATGCCACGAATGACCGTGACAGTATTCCCGCTGACACTCTGAATTTTCATTAGCTCATCGCCGATCAATAGCCAGGTAACGAACTTGAACTCGCCGTTACTGTCAAAGTTTGAATTCCATGTGTTGGAGGTCGATGGGATTAGGGAGCCAAACACATCGTTCAAGGAGAACGTAGTTTGCGTCGCTGTGATACTGGCAGAGGAATTGCCCACCCGGTAATACAGCACTTCCTTCTTGTTGTTCTCGATGTAGTCCGCGGTCGTCCCGTTTACGGCCCATTTGCCGTTGTACTGATTGATCTTGAATGGTGCATAATGGGAACGGAGAGTGTTCGCCATCGACATGCTTATGTTCGGATTGCCGAAGATACCATCGAAATTTTTGCCCAATAACTCTAGTTCGGCTGCAGTCCAGAGCGGGTCGGTGCCGAACTCGGCAGCATAGAGCGGGTACGGGGTGCTGTTATCCTTATACTTTGCGACATGCATGTCGGGTGCAGGAGCGGCGTTCACGGAGAGCAATGGAACGGTGCCGAGCGAGCATACAAGGGATAGGGTCAGCCACAGCTTGCTTTTCATAATATTCCTCCTTGGAATGAGTAGTGAAAAAAACAGTTATCTTAGCCTCCCTTCGCTTTGATAGCCATATATTACTATAAATGGTTCCTGTTTAAAGTGGTGTCCATCGTATAAGAGGTGGATAATATCGACCTAATCGTGGAAGGGGACTTGCGAATGCAATATGCTGCTTATCAACTTCAGGAGCCGTTTATCTATTTGCGCGGAGGATATACAAAGCTGGACAAACCGTGGATGCAGGAAAAACGCACGCTGCAAGGCTTCGAACTGTTACTTCCTACACACCACGCGGTGTATACGCGCCAGCAGGAGATGGCGCACATTGTTCGGCCTGGTGAGATGCTGTTGCTGCGACCAGATCTTCCAAGAGAAGGTTACCGCTGCAGCGATAAGGGGACGTGCTTTTACTGGCTGCGATTTCGTTCCACACAACCTGTGCGTTATGTAAGCAGTGAGGAGCTTGCTGAGGAGAATGAGAAGCGAGCTGAGAGGCAGACACGCCGATCTGGAAAATTCAGTGATGAACATGAAGCACTGTATATCCCGATGGCCGGACAGCTTGCTCAGCGAAACCGAGCCTTTGCCTTGGCAGACCATCTGCTTCGCACAGCGGGACAGCATAGCTGCGCTCGTCGGGCTGAGCCGTATTTGCTGACTGCATTATTAGTGGATCTGGCTGCGCAGACGACCCATGTCGCTATAACACAGAAGAGTGATCGGTTCTCACCTCAGCAAGGGCTCGTGGAGGCGCTGCAGCAGTTTCTACAAGCCAACCTTCCCTGTGAGCTAGCGCCGAAACGGCTGTGCGAGCAGTTTCACTACAGCTACGATTATATGGCACGACTGTTTAAACGCCATACCGGCCTATCGCTAGGACAATATTTGCTGCAGGAGAGGCTTCGACGTGCAGAGGAGCTGCTTACGCAGACGGATGATTCCGTGAAGAACATTGCTCGTTCCGTTGGCTTCTGCGATGAGCGGTATTTCATGCGGCAGTTCAAGCAAGCGCACAAGCTGACTCCGACCGTTTATCGAAGAGTAGCAGGGATTCCCAGCGATCAGATCATCAAAGAATCACAGTGTTAATTGTAGTATGCTTCTCCCAACCGTCCTCACTCCTACTCGATGCCCCTGACGCAACTCATAAGCTTTTCATAAAAAACCCCCACACTGTACAAACGGACTCATTGGAAGATCAGTTGATCCCTTGTATATAGCGGGAGAACCAAATCATTCCGGACCAGCGGTAGCGGTCGCCTCTTCGTACGCGGAGCATCTCACAACCACACAAACGAGGCCATCCCACAAGATCCTAGATCTTTGGGGACAGCCTCTTTTGTCAAACGATTAACGAAAAAAAAGATGGTCGGAAGCGATCAGGCTGTGATCCCGGCGAAATTGACCAGGGGATACTCCAACCCAGCTTCGAAACACTTTAGAGAAGTAGTTTCCATTCGCAAATCCTACAGCTCTGGAAATATCTTTAAGGCTGATCTCAGTTGTACGAATGAGATGGGCCGCTTTCTCGATACGCAGTTTGATTAAATATTCAATCGGAGTAATTCCCTTGCATCGTCGGAACTCCCGTAGAAAATGATATTTAGACATTTCAGCAATGTTTGCGAACTCCTCTAAACTAACTGCTGACTCGTAATGAAGCTCCATATAGTCCAATACTTTTTGAATCCCACGGGGGAAATGCTGCAGTGCCTGTGGGTAGATGGAAATCCTGGATAACTCCGTCAAGAACTGATAGGCGAGGGAAGAGGAAACATACCCGTCCATAATTTGTTTTCGATGGGCCATCTCAAATATGTTGCGGAGTAATTGAACCGTACTGCTCTCGGCAGATAAAGAGAATATGGGATCTAAATTAGAGGTTATTTCTTCATAAATCGGCAGTATATTCCCAGTAAGAGTAATGTAAAGGAATTCCCAATGACTGCTGCCTTGAGGGAAATAATAGTGATGGTCGCTGGGTACAGAAACCAGGAATCCATTGCCTGCATTCAATGAATATAACTGATCACCGATCCGTATCTGGCCAGAACCTGAAACGGTGTACTGGAACAACACCATGGATGTATCTTCTCTTGTAAGTCCGTTCCAATTGTAATCAGTGGACATGATATTCTCCCAGCCAACTCCGCGGATCATAGAGACTGAATAGGATGGGATATCACGGAAACGAAATCCATAAGAGTGGCGAAAAGGTTTAGATGTGGTTGTCACAAATATGATCCCCCTCCTTTTGATATCCTGAAAAGTACATATATTGAGATCGTGCACTTAAAGATTTGGCAACTTTTAAACATGATATCAGAGAATTCAGTTGTTCACAATATGAATTACGATCAGCGGGTTCCGGGATCCAAGAGATCCGTTTTTGGTTGCCAGATTCATTGAATTAAATAGCAATATATGACCACTATATCGCATTTAATTACCATTGTAGATACGTATTCATTGTAATAAACTAAAAATTGAAAAGAGATGATGTAGCAATATTATATAACATGGGAGGCAATGATATTGTTAAAGATTGCAATGATCGGTGCAGGTAGTGTTGGATTCACCCGTAGGCTGATGATGGATTTATTAGCGGTAGAGGAATTTCAGGACACGGAGTTCCGTATGATGGACATCAATGAAGAGAACCTGACGATGGTTGTAAACTTGTGCCGTAAAATGATTGAAGATAACGGGTTGGCGGCAACTATTCAAGCTACCACAGACCAACGTGAAGCGATTACTGATGCAAATTATATCATTTGTACGGCGCGTGTAGGCGGATTAGAGGCCTTCAAACATGATGTTGAAATCCCACTAAAATACGGGGTGGACCAATGTGTGGGTGATACGCTCGGGCCCGGCGGTGTGTTTTTCGCGATGCGAACGATTCCTGTGCTTCTGGATCTTGCGAAAGACATTCGTGAAGTCGCAGCTCCGAATGCATTGTTATTAAACTATTCGAATCCCATGGCCATGAATACCTGGGCTTTACGTCGCGCAGGAGGAGTCAATGTCCTTGGTCTTTGCCACGGTGTTCAAGGTGGTCACAAGCAAATAGCTAGAGCACTCGGTCTGCCGGAAGAGGAAGTCGATTTTATCTGTGCTGGTATAAATCATCAAACCTGGTACATTCAAGTGACACATAAAGGAATGGATATGACGCCTTATTTATTGGAAGCGTTTGAAAAGCACCCCGAGTTGTCTCAGCGTGAAAAATGCCGTATCGACGTTTTAAGACGATTTGGTTACTATTCCACAGAGTCTAACGGACATCTGAGCGAATATTTGCCTTGGTATCGGAAGCGTAAAGACGAATTAGATAAGTGGATATTCAAGGAAGAGTGGATTGGAGGACAGACGGCTGGATACTTGAATCACTGCATTAAGAAGACAAATGAATACCGTGATTTGTATCCAAAATGGATGAGCGGCGAAGCAGAATATATCAAACTTGGTGAGCGTTCGCATGAGCATGGCTCCTACATCATTGAAGCTTTAGAGACGGGCAGAGCATATCGTGGACATTTCAACATTGAGAACAAAGGTCTTATTACGAATCTTCCAAACGGATCCACGATTGAAATACCTTGTTATGTAGATAAAAATGGTGTTCAAGCAAGCTTCGTTGGCGATTTGCCTATGCCATTGGCAGCAACTTGCCGAGCGAGTATTAGCGTTCAGGAAATGGCGGTGGAGGCTGCATTAACGGGGAACAAGGATCTGTTAAAATTGGCTGTGCTGCATGATCCGTTAACGGCCGCTGTATGCAACACGGAAGAAGTATGGGCGATGTGCGATGAGATGCTGGAAGCCTTAGCTCCATGGATGCCGCAATTCAATGGAGAAGGACGTACCTGGAAGGATATTCCGGCGCCGCTTCAAGGGGAGTACTTGAAGGTTAATGCAGCGCCTGCTGATTATCTGCCGCCTTCATTGAGTGGAGAAGTCGTTCAGAACCATCAAGAACGATTGTCTGTCGGACATAGCGATAACTAATTGAGGCGAGGAGTAATGGCTATGAAACAACCGAATGTCATCGTTTTCTTTACGGATCAACAGCGCTTTGATACGACCGGCGTACATGGTAACCCCTTAGGGTTAACACCGAATTTTGACCGTATAGCCAGAGCAGGGACGCATTTATACAACATGTTTACTAGCCAGCCGGTGTGCGGACCTGCCAGGTCCTGTCTGCAAAGTGGTAAATACGCTACCACGACAGGCTGCTATCGGAATGGCATTCCGTTACCGCAAGAGACTAAAACAATGGCTCATTACTTCAAGGAAGCGGGATACAGCACGAGCTATATCGGCAAATGGCATCTGGCAAGCGAAGACCCGGTGCCTGCGCATGAACGTGGGGGGTACGAAGAGTGGTTAGGTGCCAATTTGCTGGAGTTCGTATCCGATGCTTACGATGCCGTGTTATTTGATAACGATAATAATCGCGTTAAGCTTCCTGGATACCGCGTAGATGCGCAAACAGATGCCGCTATCAGGTATATTCATAGACAGCAGGATACGGATAATCCTTTCTTTCTGTTCCTCTCTTATCTGGAGCCGCATCATCAAAATCATACCGACAATTATCCGGCTCCGGATGGGATGGAAGAAACGTATACGGGGCGCTGGACGCCGCCAGATCTTGCTGCGCTTGGCGGAACGGCACACCAACATTTAGGTGGGTATTACGGAATGGTAAAGCGGCTGGACGAGGCACTTGGCCGATTGCTGGATACGCTGAAGAGCATGGATATGCTTGATCATACCGTAATATTGTTCACTTCCGATCACGGATGTCATTTCAAAACTCGAAATGCGGAGTACAAAAGATCCTGTCATGAGAGCTCCATTCGAGTCCCTACCGCTATATACGGTCCTGGATTTATGGGAGGCGGACAGATTCGTGATCTCGTCAGCCTCGTTGATTTGCCTCCGACTTTACTGGATGCCGCCGGAATCCAAGTGCCATCGGATATGCAGGGAAGATCGGTGGTTCCGTTAGTGAATCGAAACGCTGCTGACTGGCCCCAAGAAGTGCTTGTACAAATTAGTGAGAGTGTCGTTGGAAGGGCCATACGGACAGAGCGCTGGAAATATTGCGTCGAAGATTCCAGCAAACATGGAGGTGAACACTCCGGTTCAGACCGCTATGAAGAAGCATTCCTCTATGACTTACAAGCAGATCCATATGAAACGAATAATTTGATCGGCATGGAAACTTTCGCTGGGATAACTGCTGATCTGAGAGCACGGCTGCGGCGCCGAATGGTGGAGATCGGTGAAATGGAGCCTGAAATTGTACCTGCTCAATCCAGAGTTTCAGGTCAGCGTAGCGTAATCGTTTCCGAAATGAAACATCATAACTGGCCAAAGCACGGCGACGGTGCAACCAACTAATGAGATGATCATGTCTTGCTTTTTCAGCAAGGCATGATCATTTGCACATTGGTCCAATATGAAGGCTGACAGCTCGATGCTATTCCTTAAAATAGAAAGGTAGGTTTAAATATGAATCAAAGACCCAACATCTTGTTTGCGATCGCTGACGATGCCTCGCATATGGGGGCGTACGGACACAAGTTTGTAAATACACCTAACTTCGACCGTATTGCTGAAGAAGGCATTCTATTTCAGAATGCATTTACGACGAATCCGAAATGTGCGCCTTCAAGAGCAAGTATCCTATCCGGAATGCACACATGGCAGATGGAAGAGGCCTGCAATCATTATGGAATATTCCCTTCAAAGTTCAAGGTTTATCCGGATTTGCTTGAGGACGCTGGCTATCATATAGGCTATACAGGAAAGGGCTGGGCACCTGGAGATTGGGAGGCTGGTGGTTTCGCCCGTAATCCTGCGGGTCCGGTCTATAACCAGCATAAGCTGGTTCCTCCGACAGAAGGAATTAGTGACATTGATTATGCTTCCAACTTCAATGCATTTTTGGAGGAGCGTCAGCAGAACCAACCATTCTGTTTTTGGTTTGGGTGTCTTGAGCCTCATCGAAAATACGAGGAGGGAAGCGGTGTAAGAGCTGGGAAAAACCTCGATGAAATCAAGCTCCCTTCCTATTATCCAGATGATGAAATCATTAAAAGTGATTGGCTGGATTATGCACTTGAAATTGACTGGTTCGATTTACAGCTTGGAAAAATACTGAATACGCTTGAGGAACTCGGTGAATTGGAACATACTTTGATTGTAGTCACTTCTGATAATGGCATGCCATTTCCGCGAATCAAAGGTCAAATGTATGAGCATGATCTGCGCCTTCCAATGGCGTTGTACTGGAAGAATCAAGTCCCTGGCGGGAGAAAGATAGAGGATTTGATCAGTTTTATTGATTTAGCACCAACGTTTGTAGAAGCGGCAGGACTGCCTCCACACGCTCAATTTGCTGGTCGAAGCTTGATGAACATGATTAGATCGGACCAACAAGGACGGGTAGAGGCGGATAGAAACAAGGTCTACATGGGGAAAGAACGTCACGATGTAGGAACAGAAAATGATGTGGCGTATCCTGTTCGATGCATACGTACTGAAAAATATCTATACGTGAGAAATTTCAAACCAGATCTATGGCCTGCAGGGAATCCGGAAACGGGATATACCAATGTAGACAGTTCACCGACTAAGACGTTGCTGCTCAAGCAGCATGCTGAGGGACAAGATGATTATTACCATTTATCTTTTGGCAAACGGGCAGAAGAAGAGCTGTTTGAAATCCGGACTGATCCTGAATGTATAACTAATTTGGCAGAAGATCCTCACTTTGATCCAGTGAAAAAGGAGCTATGGCTGGAATTAAAAAAGGTACTCGTTCAGACGGGGGATCCAAGAACACAAGGCAGGGGTGACGTGTTCGATCACTATGAATATGTTGGAGATCAGTCACATTCCTGGAAGGCCTACAAGGAAGGCTGGTTTTGCAAGCAGAAGTTCTAGGAGCTTGATACAATCTGTTCTGCAAAGACCAAGCCAACTCAATAATAAAATTCCAGGGGTGGTCTTGCCAGACATCTGAGGGAGGCAGCGGCATGTATTCGGTTATGGTAGTCGAGGACGAACCCTGGATTCGCAGCGCGATTGTGAAAATGGTTGAACAAGCGGGGCATGAATTTCAAGTGGTTGGCGAAGCGGAGACAGGTGAAAAAGCCTGGAATATGATACAAGAGCATTGGCCAATTCTGCTGATAACGGATATTCAGATGCCAGATATGGACGGCTTGTCTTTAATTCAAAAAATTCATGAGCATCATATTCCAATGGCAATCGTTATTATTAGTGGATTCGATAATTTTCAGTATGCTCAGCAAGCAATCCGATACGGTGTGGCTGAGTATTTATTAAAACCAGTGGAATCTGAGAAGTTAATCGATGTTATACAACGTTGTACGGAGCAGCTTTCCTCGCATAAAGAGATGAATCAATATTTCGTAAAAATTCAGCAGTTTATAGAAATGATGTATGTTTGGGATCCGCGTTTACACTTTAATAAGCTGCATGATTTAGTGAACTCAATACTGCGTTTGAAATTTATTAATGCTGGAATTAGAAAAAATCTTTTGACAATATTGGACGGAAAAATAAAAGAAGCATGCATGGATATGCAAATTAACACTTCCCATTTGCAGTTGCCCGACCTATCAAAGGATCATGGAATCTTGGACTATTTTCAAACATTGCTCGTTGTGTGGGCCACCGAGTTTCCCAACAAAAAATCTCAAAACTCTAAACTCATCATCAACGATATTTGTGATCGACTGAAAACTAGTTACCATTATGATTGGACGCTTCATGAAATGGCAGAGCATTCTCATTTAAGCCCCTCACACTTTGGTGTATTATTCAAAAGACAAACAGGAATGTCTCCTGTTAATTATGTGAATCATATACGGATTGAGCAGGCGAAAAAGCTGCTAAAGGATACGGATAAAAAGATATACGAGATTGCCGAAGCGGTCGGATTTGCGAACCTCCCGTATTTTACTCGATTATTTAAACAGACTGTAGGTTATTCCCCTAAAGAGTTTAGAAAGAGGCTTGGAATATGAGGATGCTCCGATGGTTGTCAAAGCTGTCCATTAGAATGAAGATGGTCATTGGTTTTATGAGTATAAGTTTAATTGCTGTTACGTTAATGGCTGTGTTTGCTCATAATAACTACAGCAGCGCGACGAAGCAGGACTTCTATTCCATTGCTGAACAGGCTGTCACCCGAACAAACTATCAGATGGATCTATATTTCTCCCAGCTGGAGCAATCGACCTATACGACCATAGCAGGCCCCATTACGAGTGGGGTCTCTTTAAATAGCCATGAAAGTGGCCTCATCCAAAAATGGCTGAGCAAGAACAATTCGCTCACCAAGGCTGATACAAGAACCATTGAAAATATTTTGAATAAATACATCGCATTAAACTACTCAGAGATTGCCGGGATGTTCTTGGTTTCCAACGAAGGCGATTTAATCTCATCCACAGGCACGACCATATCCATTGAACATGTCATTAATGAGCCGTGGTTTTCTTCAAGTGATAGCAAAGAATCAAAAATCATTCCCACGTATTATACAAACTATAATTCTTCACGGAAAGATACAGCTATGATCTCACTAATCATTCCGATTTACAGTGTCGATACGGTTAAACAATCAGGTAAATTGATCATAAGCTTAAAATTAAGTGAAATCATTAATATTCTTGGACAGACGCAGCTGGGTGAAACAGGATATGTCTTTGTTGTTGCAGAAGATGGCACTATCGTTTTTCATCCGAACGCAAGCTGGATCGGTCAAAACATTAAGGATACCTCATTGCATCAACTTGATTTTACTGCGACTCGATCCATTCAATGGTTAAATGAAGAAGAACACTTGATTTCCTATCATGAATCGGAACAAACAGGGTGGAAGGTAATTGCCTTTGTGCCCTTTCATGAAATGGCAAGTGGTTTAATGATTGCAAGGAATTCTACCTTATTAGTAGCAATCATACTCTTCGTTTTAATAATGGTTCTCGTGCCGGTATTATCAAACGGATTGCTTCAGCCCATTATTCAACTGAAAAATTTAATGCTTAGAGTGCAAAATGGAGATCTGAAAGCACGTGCCGAATATATTCAAGGTGCAGACGAAATGCAGGTGCTGAATCTTACATTTAACAAGATGGCGGGCAATTTAGATGAATTAATTAATACTGTTACTGATTTAAGAATCAGAGAGGTTCAATTGCAGCTCAAACAGAAAGAAGCGCTTGTTCAAGTGCTTCAAAATCAAATTAACCCTCATTTGCTGTACAATACTCTGGATATTATCAAAAGTATCGCTTATCTAGAGGATGTCCCCATGATCGAAAAAATGTGTGCTAATTTGGCAAGTATTTACCGTTATACGGCACAATTATCAAAGCTCGAGGTGGAGTTAAACGAAGAGCTTGATCATGTAAGAAAATATTTAGAAATTATTCATGTGCGATTTACATTGCACTTTCAAAGTGAAATATACGTCAATGAGAAATTTCTGGGTGCCCGTATTGTCAACTTTACGATTCAGCCCATAGTAGAAAATGCTATTAAGTATGCGGTCGAGCCATTAAAAGGGAAGGCTGCTGTGATTATAAGCGCATATATAGAGCAGGATGATTTAATTATCGAGATTGCGGATAATGGACCGGGGATGACAGCTTGCATGCTTGAAGATTTGAATCAGAAGCTGCAGGACATTACACATTCGGGATTAGACAAACTTACTGCAGCCGACACAGTCGGATTAATCAACGTCCATACCCGGATTGTTTTGCAATATGGCAGAGAATATGGACTGAGTCTTACCTCGTTTCCGGAGCGAGGTACAATTGTTTCGATGAGGATACCATTCGTGGATCAAGGAGACGAAAGAAATATCAGTCAATAAATCGTGTGAATGTATAAAAAACAGTCGTTTTTTCTGATCTATAATGGTTCTATCACGTGAAATGACCATATAGATCGGAGGCTGAATGAGGGTGAGCTATCTAAAAAGAGCCCTGCCCGTGTACATCATGATTTTGCCGGGAATGCTGTTTTTTTTAATATTTAAGTACATTCCCATGTTTGGAATTGTAATTGCGTTCAAGGACTATAACCCCTTCAGAGGATTTTTAGGAAGTGACTGGGTAGGGCTGGATCAGTTTGTACGATTATTTACGGAAAGAGACTTTATGCCCCTATTGTATAACACACTAATGTTAAGCCTTATGGACATTATTTTCTTTTTCCCAGCACCAATTATTATGGCGTTATTACTAAACGAAGTCCGATTGCGATTCTTCAAGAGATCGGTTCAAACCATTCTATATGCCCCTCATTTCTTGTCGTGGGTTGTTATAGTTGGGATCACAGTCGTTTTGTTCTCCACGGAATTCGGCGGAATCAATCAGCTGTTGAAATCAATGGGTCTACCTGTCATTAACATTTTAACAAACGCAGATGCTTTCCGCTGGACATGGCTAATCCAAAATATTTGGCAGGGTGTGGGTTGGGGAACCATCATCTTTTTGGCAGCGCTTTCTTCAGTGGATCCCAGCTTGTACGAAGCGGCCTCCATAGATGGAGCCAGCAGGCTAAAACAAATTTGGCACGTAACTCTTCCTGCTCTAAGCGGTGTCATCATCATTCTCTTTATTCTTCGATTGGGTAATTTCATGGATATTGGTTTCGAGCATATTTATTTGCTGCAAAATCCTCTAAATCAAGGGGTTTCCGATGTGTTTGATACTTATGTATATCGTCAAGGCATCGTGCAGGGTGACTTCAGCTACTCCACTGCGGTTGGTATTTTCAAATCCATTGTTGGGCTTGTATTGATTATTGGAGCGAACACCATTGTAAAGCGTGCTGGACAAGAGGGGGTATACTAGGTTGTCAACATTAAGAGTGAAAAAAAGTGAGAGCTGGATTGACGTTCTGGTGTATACGATCTTAACAATTTCTTCATTGCTAGTACTGCTTCCATTGTTCTATATTATTACAACTTCATTTGCACCGGAGTCTGAATACTTGACAAGAGGTTTTTTTATACTTCCAAATGAATGGACGCTAGACGGATATTTATATTTGTTAACAAACCCTGGATTTATAACTGCCGTTAAGAATGCCGTCATTATTAGTGTTGTGGGAACGCTTATCAACATATCATTAACCTCACTATTAGCCTACGGGTTATCAAAATCCTGGATAAAAGGCAGAGGCATCATGAATTTCTTGATTTTATTTACCATGTTATTTGGCGGCGGGATGATCCCTACGTATTTGATTGTGAAATCTTTAGGGTTAATCGATACTTATTGGGCACTGTGGCTGGTTATGGCGGTTGCGCCTTTTTACTTCATAGTCATGCGTAGTTTCTTTAGAACTATTCCGATTGAGCTGGAGGAAGCTGGTCGAATTGACGGATGTAGTGAATGGAGAATATTTTGGAACATTTATCTTCCTCTTTCAAAGGCAGCGATCGCTACATTCACTTTGTTTTACTTTGTACAAAACTGGAATCTATATTTTCCAGCAATCCTATATTTAGATGACAGTAATAAATGGCCTTTGCAGGTATTCCTGAGACAAATGCTCATTGATGACGATTCCAGTGCAGGTGCTGGTCTCGTGCAGGCTATTGAATATACACCGGCTGCGAAAATGGCTGCAATTCTTTTGACAGCTCTGCCTCTTCTCGTAGTGTATCCGTTTCTTCAAAAGTATTTTAATAAAGGAATGCTGCTAGGTTCCGTAAAGGGGTAAGGCAGTCCATTTAATAGTAAAAGGGAGACGAGATCTAACATGAAAAAAATATATGTAATGATTTCATGGATAGCCTTGATTGTGCTGGCTATCGGTTGCAGCGGAGAAAAAAGTGATTCTGCAAATCCGAATGATGCGAACCAGCAAGCAGGCGCTAAAAACACAGAAAAAATAAAGATAAGTCTTCTTGCACCTTCCTACTCAGGAGGGGGCTGGCCAGATAATAATCATCCGATCATTAAATTTATCAATGACAAATTTAATATTGACTTAGATGTTCAATGGATTCCGGGTCCCAATTACGACGAAAAGTTAAACGTGCTTGCTGCTTCAGGGAATTTGCCTGATATTTACACAATCCTCCCTTCCAGTGATTTGTACGAGAAGTGGCAAGGTGAAGGAGCGTTTGCAGAACTGCAAGATCGCTTGGACAGCTATCCAAATTTAAAGCAAGCCTTTCCAGATCCAATGTGGCAAATGAAAAACCCCAATGGGATCATCTATGGCCTCCCTAAAGGAGGACCTGTCAATCCGTATGCATATATTGTCAGGAAGGATTGGATGGAAAATTTAGGTTTAAGTATTCCTGATCCGGAAAATTTCACGGTCGAACAATTTTATGAAATTGCTAAAGCATTTGCACTGAATGATCCTGATCAAAATGGCAAAAAAGATACAATCGGCATATCATTCAACAGTGGATTTGGGGGAGAGGCCCCGCTTAGGTATGCATTTGGATTATCGCCGGGATGGCAGGAAATTGACGGTCAACTTGTGCCGTGGCAGGTTCAGTCCTCAGAGCTTAAAAATTATTTAACATTTTTGAATAATGCTTATGAAGAAGGGGTCCTGGATAAGGATTTCCCGCTGAACACAGGCAAAGACATTCAAGACAAGCTTTCATCCGGTAAGCTCGGATTATTTGATCATATTCCAATTAACATGATTGATAATGAGATGAAGCTTAAACAATCGACACCAGAGGCAGAATTTATCCAGATTCCTCCACCCAAAGGAGCTTCAGGAACTCAGTACAATCAGTCGCAAACACTTGCCCATAAAATTGTCTTAAACGGCAAGTTGAATGATGCCAAGCTTCAACGCATACTGGAGTTATTTGATTGGTGGGTTACCGAAGAAGGAACAGACATTATAAGAAATGGACCTCCAGGTGTTTATTACACTGAAAAAGAAGACGGGACGTATGAACCCACGGAGGCAGCTATTAATGAGGGAAACCGAATTTCGATTTTAAACAATTGGTTTTTTAGGACGATTGCCAATGATCATGATGTGTATAAATGGGACTCTAAAGAAAAGAGAGATCGCGTGACTACCTTTATGGAACAGGCGGCAGTGTATGCTTCACCTATAGACCCAGTGCCGGGTATTGCCAATCAGTCTCCTGCATATGCGAAGCAATTCAGTGCAATTAATAATGAATTTCTTCAAAGTGTGTATAAAATTATCATTGGAGAACAATCTTTAGACAGCATTGATGCTGCTATTGCGAAATGGAGAGCGAATGGCGGAGATCAAATCATTAAAGAAATTAACGAAGCCTATCAATCGGTAAAATAGTTTTAACTTGGAGGCGTCCCTTAAAAGGGCGTCTCTTTTACTTGTGTTGGAACATATATCATCAGAATGAGAATGTATAAGATATCTTGCGATAGTGTAAAAAACAGGTGATGTATTTGATATAAGATAAAAATGTAAAGAAGATATTTCAGATTTATGAAAACGCATTCTTTACAGGGAGTGTATGAAGAACAAATTAAAGGGAGAGGGTTGTATGAAAAAGTTTCTTTGTCTGATGATGATCGTAACGATTGTGACGTCAGCAGGCTGTAGCGGGCAAAACAATGGCAGTAATAATTCCCCTGCAGATGTTAAAACAACACAAACAGACTCGGTTAAAGGGAAACAAGCTGATTCAGAGGAAAAGCTGAGTATTAGCATGCTAGCTCCATCCTATGCAGGAGGAGGATGGCCTGACAGTAACCATCCTACTATCCAATATTTGAACGAGAAATTCAATATTGAACTGGATGTACAGTGGATTCCGGGAGCAAATTATGACGAGAAAATTAACGTGTTAGCAGCATCAGGTAACTTGCCAGATGTTTACACCATACTTCCTGCCAGTGATCTGTATGTGAAATGGCAGGGAGAAGGAGCATTTGCAGAGCTTCAAGATTATGTGGATGACTATCCTAATCTGAAAAATGCTTTTTCAGAAGAAGTATGGCAAATGAAAAATCCTAAAGGTATTACTTACGGCATTCCTAAAGGAGGGCCCACGAATCCAGTAGCCTACGTAGTTAGAAAAGATTGGCTAGACAATTTAGGTTTAACGATACCGGATGCAGATCGCTTTACAGTTGATGAGTTTTATAAAATCGCAAAGGCGTTTGCATTGGAAGATCCTGATCAAGACGGTAAACAAAATACAGTAGGATTTACGTTTAATCAGGAATTCGGCCAGGAGGCTTCATTGAGATATGCGTTTGGATTGTCGCCTGGATGGCAGGAGATGGATGGGGAATTGGTTCCATGGCAAGCGCAGACCAAGGAATTGAAAAGCTATTTAGCTTTTTTGCAAAAGGCTTATGCAGAGGGAGTGCTGGATAAGGACTTTCCTTTAAATGAAGGCAATGATATTCAAGAAAAAGCGAGCTCCGGAAAGTTAGGTCTGGATTACGCGATTCCGGTGGCGATGCTAAGACATGAAGCAAAGCTCAAAGAGACCACACCTGAGGCAGAATTTGTACAGATCCCCCCACCAAAAGGTCAAACAGGGATTCAATTCAATGACACAATGGAGCTCGAACACAAGATTGTTCTGAACAGCAAAATGAATGAAGATAAGATTCGTCGTATCCTTGCTATGTTTGATTGGTGGGTCACCGAAGAAGGCGTCGATGTCATTAAGAATGGACCACCTGAAGTATATTACACGGCAAAAGGCGATGGTACGTTTGAAGCTAATGAAGCTGCGAAGAGTGAAGGTAATCGTATTGCCATCCTCAACAACTGGTTTTTCAGAGGCGTCGCTAATGATTTTGATGTGTATAAATGGGATTCTAAAGAATACCGTGAACGAATGGTAGGGCATATGGAGCAAGCAGAGGCATTTGCTGCACCGATGGACCCCGCGGAAGGAATTACTCATTTATCACCAACCTATGCCAAAAAGTATGACGAGATTAACAAGAAGTTTCTATCGAGTGTCTATAACATCATTTTAGGTAATGCTCCAGTTGATCATATTGATGATGCTGTCGCAACCTGGAACAAGGAAGGCGGTGAACAGATTATCAAGGAAATCAATGAAGCATATCAAAGCATAAAGTAACAAATTGACATCAGGGTTAGAAGTCAGAATCAAGACTTCTAACCCTTATTTTTAACCCAGGTGTCCAGAATTTAGGAAGTGCTAACAGTAATAAATTTAATATGCAAAAGGGAGCTGAAGTATGGCTGACACACCAAATATAATCTATATTTACGCAGATGATCTTGGCATGGGGATGCTGTCTTGTTACGGGCAACAAGTGATCGAGACGCCGAATATTGACCGCATCGCGAATCAAGGCATGCGCTTCACAAGAGCGTATGGGACCTCTTTTTGCGCTCCTGCGCGGGCCAGTCTGCTGTGCGGCATTCACGACGTGCATGCGGGAAGGTGGACATATACTCCAGGCAATGTCTATAAGAAGTTATCGACAGGCGAAATCGTCAATGAGGATCTCCAAGAGCTGTTATACAACACAGGTATTGAAGCGCAGGCGGGGGATGAATTTTTGGCTTCCGTAGCGCGCAAGGGCGGATACGCTACCGGACAAATCGGAAAGCTGGAATGGGGATTTTCCACGACGGCCCGGAGCATCGGGGAACATGGTTGGGATTATCACTACGGTTATTACGATCATATTCAATGCCACGGCTTTTACCCTCCGTTTCTTTATGAGAATGGGATGAAGATAGAAATTGATGGGAATACGGACGTTCACTGCGGAAATCCGGCCTTGACGGATCCTCAAGATATGAGCTGCAGAAAGGTGTATTCTCAGGATCTGTTCGATGAGAAAATTTCACAGTTCATTCGCGCGAACCAACATTGTCCGTTTCTGTTGTATCATCCGAGTCAGCTTCCTCACGGTCCAATTTATTATCCGGAGGTATACCCACAGCTTCGAGATGACGAGAGATTGACGGAACAGGAGAAGCAATATGCGTCCATGGTTCTTCGTCTGGATGAGACGGTGGGTAAGATTTGGGAGCTGCTAGATGAGCTTGACTTAAGTGATCGTACGATCGTTATGTTTGCTTCGGATAACGGGCATGAAACCTATTATTTGCAAGAGGGGCGCACGGTGAAGGATCGGACGCTGGAAGGCAAACCTATGAATGACATTGATGCTCCATTCCGCACGCGTACCAATGGGGATGTCTTTAACGGTAATGCTGGTATGGCTGGCCTAAAGTTCTCAAACTGGGACGGGGGATGCCGGATTCCGTTTCTGGTTTCCTGGCCGGGCGTTATTCCCAAAGAGAGCGTTTGCAACCAGTTGATTGCGAACTATGATACGATGGCGACGGTAGCCGAGATCGCAGGCGTTCCGGTACCGGAGAGAAGCGACGGCCTTTCATTTCTGCCTGTACTTCGGGGAGATTCGAACCCGCCAAAGCACGAATATATCGTGTTTGGGGGCCCCTACGGCCCGGCACTCGTGACAGAGGAAGGCTGGAAACTTCGTGTAGTCATTCCGGAAGCGCTGCGGAAGAAGCCATCCCTGAATTATGAGGAAGGCGTGGCGATCGGTTTGTATCACGTTATAGATGATCCGGCGGAGGAACGAGAGATGTCGGCGGAATATCCGGAGCTTGTAAAACAGCTCAGAGGCTGTTTATTGAAAGCTTGCGACGGAAATTTGTTGAACGGGACTTCCGGAAGACATCAGGTATTTCCAGATATTTATATTCCAACCTTTCAAGAGGTGTTGAAAGGAATCATCTAATCAGAAAAGGTGGCCTAGCATAACAGTGGAACACTATATGAATCCGATTATTGCCGGCGATTATCCTGATCCCTCGATTGTGCGGGTGGATCAGGACTATTATATGACGCATTCGTCCTTTCAATATGCTCCTGGATTATTAATCTGGCATTCAAGAAATTTAGTTCATTGGGAGCCTGTAGGGTATGCTCTGCAGGAATATCTTGGGGATGTGTGGGCCCCCGACTTTATTGAGCATCACGGAATGTTCTATATTTACTTCCCTGCGAACGGAACAAACTGGGTCGTAACGGCCCCTTCCCCAATAGGGCCATGGAGTCGACCGATCGATCTGTCGGTAGGGCATATCGATCCGGGCCATATTGCTGCCCCAGACGGCAAACGGTATTTACACCTATCCGGCGGACACTTCGTGGAATTAGAGGCAGATGGCTGCTCTGTGATTGGCACACCTCGAAAAGTATATGACGGTTGGCCCTATCCCCTGGAATGGCGAGTCGAGGGTTTTTGTCTCGAGTCCCCGAAACTGATGTATAAGGACGACTATTACTATTTGACCTCAGCCCAAGGCGGAACGGCTGGTCCTGCTACAAGCCATATGGTCATTTCCGCTCGTTCGCGGACTCCATGGGGTCCTTGGGAAAACTCACCGTATAATCCGATTGTTCGGACTTCAAGCCGATCCGAGCGATGGTGCTCGCGAGGACATGGCACGCTGCTCGACGCATCAGATGGTACCTGGTGGATGTTGTACCACGGATACGAAAAAGAATTCTATACATTGGGAAGGCAAACCCTGATGGAGCCTATTGAATGGACGTCGGACGGGTGGTTCCGGGTCCCAGGTGGCATACAACCTGACCAGCCCCTGCCCCTGCCTTCAAGCGCCTCAGTGGATCCATCGGATCATGGCATGATGCTCTCCGACTCGTTTGCTGAAAGCAGATTAGGCTTGCAGTGGCAGCGTTTCGGGGCATCCATTGACGATCATCGTTACGAACTCAAGGATCGGAGTCTGACGATTCACGCCGATGAAGTCGAGCTATCCCCGCTTCTCTGCATCGTACCGGATCATGCCTATTCGATCGAGACGGAAATTAGCCTGCTGGATGAAGGAGCAGAGGGACTGCTTCTCCTGTTTTACGATCGAGCTTGTTATACGGGAATCGGGCTCAGCAAGCATGGTGTATTCGGCATCCGACGCTCGCGGAAACTTAAACCTAGAATCTGCAGTGCAAACCGCGTGAGACTCAAGCTCATTAATGACAAGCATGAGGTTGAGCTTTATTACAAGCTGGAGGAAGAGGATTGGGTAAAGCTCCCGGAGACGATGGATACGTCAGGATATCATCACAATGCACTGGGCGGGTTCCTGAGTCTTCGGGCGGGTATTGAGGCAACAGGAAAGGGCCGCGTGCAATTCCATGATTTTACTTATCGCAAGCTTTGAAAGGAGAAGATGAAATGAAGAAAAGGATGTACTTAACATTGGCTTTTGTCATGATGATCGTTATGGTATTGGGCTGCAGTGATCAGAGCAATGGAACGGCTGGAAGTAAAGGGAATGCGCCAACAACAGCTGATCAGTCGAGCGGTAACGAAGCCGATCAACCGAAGGAAGAGGAGCGTGAGAAGCTGTCCATCAGTATGCTGGCCCCGTCTTATGCCGGCGGGGGGTGGCCGGACAATAATCATCCGACTATTCAATATTTAAATGAAAAATTTAATGTTGAACTGAATATTCAGTGGATCCCCGGTCCGAATTATGATGAGAAATTAAATGTCATGGCAGCATCAGGGAATTTGCCGGATCTTTATAAGGTATTGCCCGCAAGTGATTTATTTATTAAATGGCAGGGCGAAGGGGCTTTTGTTGATCTTCAACCTTATTTGAAGGATTATCCAAACTTGCAGAAGGCATTTCCACAGGAGATCTGGGGTATGCGCAATCCCAAGGATAAAATCTATGGCGTGCCTCAGGGATCTCCAAACAATCCGTTCTCTTACGTCGTAAGAAAAGACTGGCTGGATAACCTAGGAATTGAAGTGCCGGAGCCAGGGGGATTTACGGTAGATGAGTTTTACAGAATTGCCAAAGCATTTGCACTAGAAGACCCCAATCAGTCCGGTAAACAGGATACGTTGGGCTTCTCCTTCGGCGAATTTGCCGGGGAAGCTCCTCTAAGGTATGCATTCGGTCTATCTCCGGGCTGGCAGGAAATCGACGGACAATTGGTGCCTTTTCAGGTGCAGGCTGAAGAAATGAAGAACTATCTGACCTTCCTGAACAGAGCTTATCGCGAAGGTGTCCTTGACAAGGATTTCCCACTAAACAAAGGCAGCGACATTCAGGATAAAGCCAGCTCCGGAAAACTCGGCATCGATCATGCGATTCCAGTCGCCATGATTCGTCATGAGAGCAAGCTCAAAGAGGCAAACCCTGAGGCTGAGTTCATCCAGTTGCCTCCTCCTATAGGCCCTACGGGGATACAACTGAACGATTCAAAGGAAATGCTGGATAAAATCGTACTGAATACTAAAATGGATGAACAAAAAATCAATAGAATTTTGGAAATTCTGGATTGGTGGGTTACCGAGGAAGGGACCGACATCATTAAGAATGGTCCTCCAGGCGTGTATTACACAGAAAACGGAGATGGCACATTCACTCCTGCCGAATCCGTTAAAAGTGAAGGGAACCGAATTGCGATTCTGAACAATTGGTTTTTCAGAAGCATTGCGAATGATCATGATGTGTATAAATGGGATCCTGAAGCATATAAAGACCGAATTATCGGATTTATGGAAGAGGCATCCACTTACGCAGCTCCTTTAGATCCGGTTGCAGGCATCACACATCTATCACCAACGTATGCCAAGAAGGCAAAGGAAATTGAGAAGGACTATTTGCAAGATGTATACAGTATCATCATTGGAACTAAGCCTATTGATCACCTTGACTCAGCCATTGCGAAGTATAAAAAGAACGGTGGAGACCAGATCATTAAAGAGCTGAACGAAGCCTATCAAAGCTTGAAATAAAGCTCGAGATTGCCTACCGCCAGGTGACGGCAAATGGCCGCCAGGCAGGAGAGCGGTAGCATTTCACATCAAACAACGGAACCAATACGGTACCCCGCTCGACGGCCGCTGTACATATACTAAATTCATCGCTCGGTCGTCGGCGGTACTCTCATCAAAAATACTTGCCGAATGAGTCATCCATGCCGGTTACTATATCATTCATAAAAAGGAGTGGTGTAAATGGGGCATACCCAGCTTGAAATTCGAGGCGAGAACTTCTACATCAACGGCATCAAGGTGTACGCCGACATCCCGGGGAGCAGGCAAGAGGCTCACGGGCTGCTAATGAACGCCAGATTTATTCAGGGAATCTTTGACGACAAAGCTGATCCAGGCCGCTTCAATCGGTTTGGCCGCCAATGGGATCCGGATCGTAATACGGACGGGTTGATCGAAGCTTTGCCTGCGTGGTATCAGTATGGTTTACGCGCGTTCACAGTAGGCTTTCAGGGCGGAGGCCCGTGCTTTACCGTTGCCAATCATACGATCGAGAACAATCCGTTTGGTCCGGACGGCTCTCAGCTGGATCTGGAATATGCGGCAAGAATGGACCGCTTGATCAGGGCGGCGGATCAGATCGGCATGGCCGTTATCGTAAGTTATTTCTATCCGGGCCAAACCGCGCGGCTTGCGGACGGTAAGGCCGTGCTGAATGCGGTCCGCACGGCATCCCGCTTTTTGAGGGAAGGGGAATATACCAATGTGATCATTGAGGTCTGTAATGAGCACAATCTTAGCAAGCATCCGCTGCTCCAGCAGCCAGAGGGGATGGTTGCCCTGATGGAAATCGCTCGCCAGGAATCGGGTGGATTACCGGTAGGCTGCAGTGGGGCCGGCGGTTACATCCATGAGGAGGTTTGCAGGGAAAGCGATGTCATTCTAATTCATGGCAACGGACAGACCCGGCAAATATATCACAATATGATCCGTAAAGTGAGGGAGTGGGCGCCGGGCAAGCCGGTTGTCTGCAACGAGGATTCCCCGGCCATCGGTCAGCTGGAGGTTGCTTACCGCACGCGCTCGTCATGGGGATACTACAACAATATGACCAAACAGGAGCCGCCGGTAGATTGGGGCATTACGGAGGGCGAGGACCGATTTTTTGCTCTCCGAATGGCAGAAGGAATTGGCATTGTTACGGAAAAGCTGCCAGAGGATGAGCGATACTATTTGCAAGGATTCGAGACCGGCATGGAGTTTGAAGGCAAACGTTGGATTCGGCTCGCAAGCTTGTATCCCGAAACGATCGATTATGTTGATTTCATGGTAAACGGCGAATGTGTGTACACCTGTTATGTGGAACCGTTCATGGTGAACTACGAAAGCAATTGGTACCAGCGGGCTTGGCAGGGAGAGATGCGTAAGGAAGCCTGGACAGCGATTGTCCGTTTGAAGGACGGACGGACGATTCAAGTTAATGCCGTATAACTCGTCATTGCAGCCCAGCAGCCATGGATGTGCGCATTGCATGGCTGCTGGGTCGAAGGCGAACGCGAACACATATTGGTTTGATGATGGCAAACTAATGAATCCCTCGGAAAACGGCCCTTTTATGACCGTTTCATCCGGGTATCTTCGGCTATTTCTGGCCTCGGTTTCATCGGAGGCAATCGGATTTGTAGTTTGTTAAGGGGGTGAGGGAAATGTGAATATAATGCTGGGATTAAGATTTGCAAGCGATAACTGAATGGAAAGGAAGTAGAGAGAGCAACTAACCGTGTAAAGACGATAATCCCATTGAAGGAGGTATTGATATCAATATGCGGAGGAAATGGTTCGCACTGCTACTAGCTGTATTCACGGTCACAGGGGTGCTGAGCTCCCAAGGCACTGCATCTATGAAGGGCTATGATAAAGGATTGCAGCTGCAACGTTTCAAAACTGTACAGCCGACCTTACACTATCCTCGGGGCATCGAAGTATCTCCGCGATACAGGGTCATGGTCAAGCCGGCAGGGGATAAAACTCCTTGGAACAAGGCAGCGAACGGGACGGCAGCCTACAAGGCCTGGCCCGATTACGTCGACCCGGAAACCATTCCTGCTGCTTATAAAGACAACAGTGTCCACTTGTCTCAGATCGATACGAAAACCAGGGTCAGCATCAGGGTGGAATTGATCGACGGCGGTACGATCGAGACGCTGAAGGTCAATCCAAGCCGGTACAGCGAGGTGCAAGCCACACTGACAAGCGGCAAGGACTGGCTGGAATTTGAAGTTAACCCCTCCGATTTGACAAAGCACATACTGGTGGAGATCAATGCCCCGGAGACAGGGCCATACAGTGAAGGGCTTATGTTGTTCGTCAACCCGCTGTCCCAAATCCCCAGCGGAAATGTGCTGATACTGCCGCCAGGTGTGATCGGGAGTAGGCACCCCGCGATGAATGAGCTTAACGCAATTGTCATTGATGAGAACAGCCCGTATGACGCATTGTACATTCCGCACAACACCATCGTGGATGGCAGGATCGAGGTAAGGAAAGAAGGCTTTACGATTGCCGGTCGCGGGATGGTGGTCGGCTCCAGATGGGCATGGCCCAAGTCGAAGCCGGATTGGGCGCAAAACTATCCTAGTGATATTTCTCCCGACGGCAGTGTGATTAAAGGCATTATTGACATGAACGGCGGACAAGCGGAAGGAATTACAACGATCCATCCGTATCACTTTAATTATGAAGGTGCAGATAGCTACTCCAATCTTAAAGCGTTCGGATGGAGATTTTCTAGCGATGGCTTCCATGGCGATATTGTTCGTGGCAGCTTCGCGCGCGTCAATGATGACGCCAATTATTTTAACCATGGCTTAATTGAGCGCAATTCCTATTGGGGGATGCAGAACGGCGCTTTGTTCCAGCTTGGCTGGGGGCAGGCTGCTGCAGACGGAGGCGGAGGAACTCGGATTTCAGAGATTAACGTTCTCCGAGGAGAATGGATGAGCGATGGCGGGGATCGTCAGAACAATGGACTGTTCTCGGGTGTACTCCGGAATACAACAGGGGATCTCGAAGATATCGTGTTTGACGATATCCGGGTTGACGGAAGTCTCTTTCGTCTGATCGCATTTGATATGGATACACACAGCGGGACGCTAAGAAACTTTACTTTCCGTAATATCTGGATCGAGAAGCCATTTACCTATCCCTCTGGCGTCATCAATATGATCAAAGTAGGAGGAGGCATTGAAGACTTCGTGTTCGAAAACCTGACGGTAGGAGGCCAGCATCTGACAAGTCTAGAGCAGCTCAACCCGATGGACACCCCGTTTGGTGACGAAATCGAGTTTAGATAAGGCAGGCAAGCCCACTTCAGTCCAGTAAATAATTACGAATGAGAGGTGTCAAAGTTGAAAATAAGATTCGGGAAAAAGCTTGTTTCAGGGATAATGGTCCTATCGCTGTTCTTCTCTCTGCCCTTCGTATCTGCAGGTGCCAGCCCTCAGGTTCCGGACAAGGCGGAACAGCATGCGGACGAGCACAGCAAACGGAATGAAGAGAGATTCGTAGTTTATCCAAAGCCCGGCGACGCTACCAAGGAGTCAGATACCTTTGCTATTACGGTTGAACAGAACGGGGTAAAGGCAGCCTCTTTCGTTAATCTGTCTGAACCCCCGTTATTTGACAAGAATGATCCGAAGAGCGGCAATGGGAAGGACGGTGCCGAAATCTACCGTGAGTCAGGAACGACACAGCATTGGACAACGTTCTCGCTCAGCGGGACGGCTCAGGTGGAGGTGCGCAGATTGGATTGCGTACCGTTCGAGTCGGTAAGGGTGCTTCCGTCCCGATACGGGATCGAGGCACAGATTGGGGATGACGGCTCTACGGTTACATTTCCCATCAAACCGAAGCAAAAGGTGTTCCTAGAAATCAATGGCCAGTTGATCGACCGTATGTTTGTATTTGCTGATCCGCTGGAGGATCCCAAGCTTGTGCCCAACAGCAAGAGAGGCAATGTGTTCGTGGCGAAAGCCGGTGATCGCCCACTTGATGGACTCAAGAAAAATGACAAAGTGCTGTATTTCGGTCCGGGCGAGTATAACATTGAAGAGTATGGACCCGTCAATACGGGAACGACACAAACCGATAGAACAGGATCGAACAAGGCATGGGTGGTCCCTTCTCATATCGAGCAGATCTATATTGCCGGTGGTGCAATCGTCTATGGCGGATTCTTCATCCAGCATGATGGTGTGACAGTGAATGGCCGAGGAATTCTATCCGGTGAGCCGCTGCTGTATCATCAATTAAATCTTCTGGAATTCCAAGCCGGCAGTAAGGGTGGATATGTTGAAGGCATCACACTTGCCGACGCCGTGCATTATGCCCTGCGGTCATGGGATGCACACTACGACGGCGCCAATTTTAAGGTTCTCGCGAACTGGAGATATAATAACGACGGTATCAATCTTACCGAAGATTCGACAGTCGAAGATGTCTACCTGAGCGGGAACGACGATACCGTAAAGCTGTATTTCGGCGGGGCTACTCTAAAGAATGCGGTGATCGGACAGATGGTCAATGGGGGTGTGTTCCAGTTCGGTTGGGGCTTCCGCGATGTGGCGGACATTCATGTTTCGAATATCGACATCGTATTTGTGGATGGAAGAAACAGTCAGAGTAATCTAGGTATTATTAATTATCGCCCCCGGGCGAGCAATCAAGAAAATCGGGAGTACGTCATTGAAAATATCACCTTCGACAGTATACGTGCTGACGGACCAGCCATCAAGCTGATTGCGCTCGGACTACCCGAGAACCAAGTGTTCCGCAATATTACAATCCGCAACTCGTACATTCACAGCTGGCCGTTTGAACAGTTTAAAAACTTCATCAAAGGATCCACAGATTCTTCAACAAGCGGTCTTGGACGGGTCGAAAATATCGTCCTCGATCATGTTCAAGTAGGTGATACGTATCTAACTAAAGACAACTATTTAAACGTCGGAAATTTTGAGACTCTGCCGCCGTCTTTCGTGCCTGAAGTGAAGTTTATTGCAGAATAAACACAATAGACCAAAATAAAGACATGGCGGTGCTGGGATCACCTCCCTGACTCCACCATGTCTTTGTTTTTTGCTTCAGATCTCACTCAAGTGAGCTGCCTCGTTAACAAGGATCTACTTTTGGGACAGCCTCTGGCTTTAATCCTGTTGCCATGCTGAAAGAAGCCAAGTTAAATATACACTGTTGGATGAATTATTCTAATTTTTATACTCTTGTAGAGGAGGATTGGGGAGAACAAACCAAAATCTTACCCAGCCTTCTTCGCTGTGAACGCCGTACGGTAGTTCTAGTAAGAGAAAAAGAGATTTGCAAATCGCAAGACCTAGGCCGCTTCCCGATCCGGTGCTTTCACTTTTATAAAACCGTTCAAAAACGAACGGGAGATCTGTAGTGGGAATGGAGCCTTGATTGGAAACCTCGACGGTAATACCGGCAGCTGTGTCCCTTACTTTGACCCAAACGTCGCTTCCATGACGACCGTGCTTTATTGCATTAACAATCAAATTGGACATGATAGTGTGAAGCTTTTCGTCGTCACTGTAAACAATTTCGTTATGATTGTATTCCGAGATGATACGAATTCCTCTTTGTTCCGCCAACGAACGGTTGGCATCCACGACATCATTGAACAGCGTGGGTATATGTATCGCACGAAATCTGACTTTATCCAATCTGCTATTGTATTTAGAGAATTTGAGCATATCATCGACCATATGCTGGAGTCTATGCGTATTCTTGCTAATCTGACGACAATACCCGGTTAGTTCTTCATGTCCGCGCAAATCTTCCTCCATTAATTGGTTAAAAGCAGATATTGCGCTGATGGGCGTATTCAATTCATGAGATACGGCTGCATAAAAATCCTTCTCTGCCCGTTCCCGCTTCTGAAGTTCTTCGGCCATCGCTTCTACCGAGCGTCCCAAATCGCCTAATTCATCATTTCTCTTCCATGTTAATCGAATGCCGAATTGACCCGCGGCAATGCGACTTGCAGAGATCTGGAGCTCTTTAATCGGTTTGACAAGTGTCTTGGAAAGTACAAAAGCGATTAATGTTGCTAGCAACAAAGCTGTTACCCCAATTCCGATTAATTGTCCTGAAAGCATGTCATGAATTTGCTGGGAAAAGGACAACGGCAAAATTCCGATTACATATCCGTCATTGTTAAGGGGTTGTCCTGCAATGACCGCTTTAACCGAACTTGGATTATCCGCTTTGGGAACGGTAACGATGAAAGCTTCACGTTGGGCGATCTCACTTGCTCCCTTCGACAAGGCCGTCTCTAACATGATTTTCACCCTAAAGTTTCTCATAGCGGTCGAGCGCTCTAATATCATGTTCGGTCCGTAAACAGCAAGAATGCCATTCTGTTCGCTTTCAAAGGCAAGGATGTCCGAAGATACATCGGATTTCCGGTCAATCCGTTCTGACAGCCGATTGATTTCCTTATATAAATATTTCTCTGTACTAACACGATAATTATAATCCAGTTGAAGCACTTGAACGACAAAGAATAGAAGCATAATACTTGCTATAAGCAAAGCCATCGTTCCCCATAGCTTCAAAAACAGCCGATTGTGCGTTCCTTTATTTGGCGTACTCAAAAGCGTAGCCAACCCCCCATACTGTCCGAATCATCATGCTTTCCTCGCCAAGTGATTTTCTTATATTCTTGATATGTGAATCGACGGTTCGATCCGTAATTGTCAGATCATCTTTCCAGACTCGATCGAGTAAAGACGTTCGATTGAATACAATATTGGGATGGCTGGCAAGTAAAAATAACAAATCAAACTCCTTACGCGTCAAGTTAATCAGTGTACCACGTACTAGAACTTGCCGCGTCAACACGTTAATGGTGAGCTCTCCATAAGATAGAATAGGTTGTTCGGTTGTCGTGCCCGCATTCATATGGGATCGTCTCAGCAAAGCTTCGATCCGGAAGTGTAGTTCCTTGAGAGAAAACGGTTTGGTTACATAATCGTCCGTACCCGAAAGATAGCCTTGCTCCTTATCCCATTCCTGCCCTCTGGCAGATAAAATGATGATTGGAAGATTGGAGTGATCACGTATCTTCTTAAGCACCTCGAAGCCGCTCATACCGGGTAACATGATATCTACAATAGCGAGAGAAATGGAACTGTGTTTATGGAGCAGCAGTAAGGCCTCTTCTCCTTTAGTAGCACCGTAAACTGAATATTTATTTCTTTGCAGAAAAATGGTTAGCGCTTCAAGAATTGAGGAATCGTCTTCAACGAGGAGAATTTCTAGATTATCAGTCATCTTAACAGCTCCTGCAATAAATTCTATAGTTATTATTTCATTGTAGTCATCAATTGTCCAACAGAGAGAAATCATTAAATTCTCCATTATTTCATCACATTTTGGAGATATACTTACGATCGAATTCAATGTATGTCTCCGTATAGGTATTTGAGAAAGGAATGAAGAAAAATGATATCAATCAAACAAAAAAGAACGAAAAGAATCCTGATCGGATTCATGTCGGCAGTTATGATGGCGAGTTCTGTTGCATGCAGTGATGAAGTCAGCCAAGCCCCATTAACATCTATCCTGAACAAAGATATGGAAAAAGCACCGACGATGCTGCACAACGAAACCTTCTTCGTTGGAGGTGCTTACAATGGCACGCAGTACACGGGGCAATCCATGATTCACCGACTTTCATTAGGAGAGCCAACAACGCCTATTGTGATGCTTCCCGGATTGGGATTATCGGCGTATATCTACACTTCGACACCGGATGGAAGAGCGGGGTGGACCAGCGATTTCGCTGCTGGAGGATATGATACCTATGCCGTAGATACGCATAATCTTGCGGTATCCGGGTTGGATGCTGCCGCTTTCGGTACCGAAAATCAGCCAGCACTTTCAGTTTGGGGCGAGTCAAAAATATGGAAAACATGGGGATTTGGCAGTAAACCGAATGAGCCGTATGCAGATACACAATATCCAGTTGAGTATATTGAACAGTTGTACGCTTCGTTCTCGCCGCAAATCTCGGAGGGCAAAAGCTCAGGTGTTGAAGGAACGGGGACGCAAAGCTCTGTAAAAGGCGGAGGTGCCAGCGAGCAGCAGCCGGCAAATGGAAAGAAAGAGGCAGTTACTGGCGGACAGGCAGCGGAAGGACCAGCTAAGGGAGGCCAACGACCGGTCGGAACGGCTCAAGGAGAAACGACGGAACAAGGAGGACAAAGCTCCAGAAATGCTGACCCTGTCGAGGTTCAGAATATGATTGCTCTGCTCGAACGTACAGGACCGGCCGTGCTCATGGTGCATTCCATGGGTGGTGTTACAGGCTTCGAAGTGGTAAGGCAGCGTCCAGAGCTAGTAAAGGCTCTAATCGTCATCGAGCCGGTGGGATCACCGACCGATCAGGCGGATCTGAAGCAGCACTTTGTGGACGTTCCTTATCTAGCCGTATACGGCGATTATATTGAAAGCAGGGGACAGACCGGTCGATATGAGTCTTGCATGGAGACCGCAAAAGTGTTAAATGAGCTTGGCGGATATGGGGAAGTGATGACTTTGACTGAACTCGGATACAAAGGGAATACGCATCTTATGATGCAAGATATGAACAAGTCGGACATTGCAAAGCTTATAATGGAATGGATTCAGTCACATGTGAAAGTATAGAACAACTGGGCCGCCCTGATGTCGTTTATCGACAACAGGACGGCCTTCTTAATTAGTACATATATCGTTTACAGGAAGAGAAAATCCCCACCCCACCCCATCCCACAAAGTAAGAATATCCATAAAACTAGATGTTTATCTCCATGTTGTGATCTCTCCAAGAGGCGTAAACTTTACATTGTGATGAAGAAGGGGAGGGATCATGAGTGAAGTCAAACACATTATTTAAGGAGCACATGCTGCAGTATAAGTTCAGCTATATGATAGGGACAGCGTTATTGTCCATATCCTGCCTTCTTCAATTGTATATTCCTCAGGTGCTTGAGACATTTACAGACCAATTGCAGGGAATGTCCATCACTGCAGAGGAAATCATCTCATTAGCTTGGTTGATCGCAGGGATCGGCATTCTATTGGCTGTATTTCGAGCTACAGCCCGGATTGCTCTGCTGCGGCTAGCCCGATTAATCGAAAAGAATGTGAGACAGAGGCTGTTTGTGAAATGGGAAGGCTTGTCCAACGAATACTTTTCCAGGCAGCGTATCGGGGACTTGATGTCCCATGCCGTGAATGACATTAACATTTTGCGGGAAGTAGGCATGATGGGCGTATTCGCATTGGTTGAGGCGGCTGTATTGATCGTTATAGCTATTGCGGCCATGGCGAGCACGGTTCATGCCGGACTTACCGCCCTGGTTATGCTGCCATTGCCGGTACTGGCGTATATGGCTTATCGTTTCCGTACACAAATTGAGGTGAGAACGACCCGTGTGCAGGAGGCTATTGGCCAGCTTACCAGCCGGGTACAGGAGTTCTGTGCAGGCATTCGAGTCGTCAAGGCTTATGTGCAGGAAGAGCAGGAGCTTGACAAGTTTAAACAGGACAATGAACTCAATGTTGCAACCAATCAGAAGCTTATAGAGTCGAACTCCTTCTTTACCGCTTTAAGCCAAGCCATTGTGGGTTTTAGCTATTTACTGTCTGTTGTATTCGGAGGGCTGCTGGTCATGCGGTCCAGTATCACCCTGGGTGAGTTTGTTGCCTTTAACACCTATCTAACGATGCTGATTCCTCCGGTGGAGAATTTGGGGCGCGTGATCAATGTGTTTCAGAGAGGAAGAGCAGCAGATATCCGGCTGCGCAGCATATTGAATACCCCGGCGGCGGTTGTTGATGCTGAGGAGGTGCAGCGAGTCCCTGATCTTAAGGGGCACATTGAGTTTAAGGGACTGAGCTTTCGTTATCCTGACCAGTCCAGAGAGGTGCTGGAGGATATTCAGCTCACGGTGCCGGCGGGCAGCAGCCTGGCGATTGTCGGGAAGGTAGGCAGCGGAAAAACGACGCTCGTCCACTTGCTGCTGCGGCTCTACAATCCGCCAGAAGGAACGCTTTTTATGGATGGTATAGATATAAGGAGCATTCCTTTGAAGCAGCTGCGGCAGTCGATCGGATTCGTGCCTCAGGAGCATATGCTGTTCTCCACAACGATCGGTGAGAATATTGCCTTTGACCCCAAGGAGTATACCTTCAAACAGATTACGGAAGCGGCCAAAATAGCTCAGGTGCATGATAACATCATTGAATTTCCCAGACAATTTGATACCTCGCTCGGTGAAAGAGGCGTGTCTTTATCAGGAGGACAGCGTCAGAGAGTGAGCATAGCCCGAGCACTCATCAAAGAGCCGTCCATCCTTATATTTGATGATAGCTTATCCGCGGTCGATGCAGAAACAGAAGAGAGAATTTTAGCAGAGCTCAAGAGAATGATGAAGAACAGGACGACCATCATTACAAGTCATCGGCTGTCTGCCATTCGACATGCAGATCAGATTGTTGTCATGGATCAGGGACGGATTGTTGAAAAAGGGACGCATCGTGAGCTGATGAAACAAGGCGGCATGTATGCTTCGATTTATCATATGCAGACTATGAACCGCGTAATGGAGGGATAGCATGGACATTCATGAGGAAGCTCAGCTGAAGAAAGTGAAGGATTCATTGTTATGGAGAAAAATGATGCGGTTTGCTATCCCCTATCGGAAGCGGATTGCGGGTTCTTTTGTGCTTGCCATGCTGATTGCTGCATTGACCGTAGCCCAGCCGCTGCTTGTAAAAAATGCAATTGATGAGCGCATCCACGGTATTTTCAAACCGATGATTGCTACAGATTCCTCCATTGCGCCAGCAGACCTTGCCCCTGTTGTAACCGGAGATGCAATACCTTATGAAGATCGTATGTATTATCGGGTTGATGCAAAGGACCTGACTGAATCGGTAGGGGGAGAGAGCGTTCAGCGCGCTCAAATTGTTGCCTATCAAGATCAATATTATGTATTAAACGGTTGGGTGGAGAGAACAGACGAGCTCACGTTTATTCCCGCCGCAAGCGGGATGGAAATCACGGCACCCGAAGGGCGTACTCAGCTTGTGGAGCCTATGACGGACAGCCAGGTTCGCGCGTTCCGGGTTCAGGACGTTAGCGGTTTTATTACGATCGGTGTGCTCTTTCTGATCAGTGTCGTATTGGCAGGGGTGTTTACATACTGGCAATCCATATTGCTTCAAACGACGGGGCAACACATCATTCGTGATCTGCGTGTTGTCATGTTTGAGCATTTGGCGAAGCTGCAGACCTCGTTCTATGATCGAAATCCTGTAGGCCGGCTCGTAACCCGGGTAGCTTATGACGTCGAAGCCGTGAATCAATTGTTCTCACAGGTTATTGTCAATCTGGCCAAGGAGCTGCTGTTGTTGATCGGGATCGCTGCGATTATGCTTCATCTCGACGTTTCACTGGCACTCGTTTCGTTTGCGATGATTCCACTGCTGATTGTTATTACGATTTATTTCAAAAAGGTGATTCGGGAATCGCAGCGGCTCTCCCGCATCATGCTCTCCAAACTGAACTCGTTCCTGGCTGAAAGCTTGAGCGGCATGAGTATCGTCCAAATATTTACTCGGGAGAAGAAGCAGCTGGAGCAGTTTGTTGGTCTCAACGATGCGCATTACCAAGCAGGCATGAAAGCAACGGTAAATAACTCTCTTTTTAATCCGCTGATTGGACTCTTCGGCAATCTGGCCCTGGCTCTCATCGTATGGTACGGGGGTGGCTCTGTGTTGGCGGCTACCGTTACGTTTGGGGTCGTGTACGCTTTTACAACATATGTTCGCCAATTCTTCCAGCCGTTAATGGCGCTCTCAGACCGCTACACCCAAATCCAGATGGCATTGACATCAGCAGAGCGTATCTTTGAGCTTCTGGAAGAACAGCCGGCTATCATGAATTCGCCGCACGCAAAGGAGGTTACCAAGCCGCTTCAGGGCAGCATAGCCTTCGACAAGGTGTGGTTCACCTATGAGGCTGACGATTGGGTGCTAAAGAATATCAGCTTTGAGGTCAAGCCGGGAGAAACGGTGGCCTTTGTAGGCTCAACCGGGGCAGGGAAGAGCTCGATCATTCAGCTGATTAATCGTTTCTATGATATACAGAAGGGAAGCATTTGCTTGGACGGGAAGCCTTTAGACAGCTATGCATTAACGGGGCTCAGACAATCGGTGGGAGTTATTCAGCAGGATCCGTTCGTGTTTACAGGCAACGTATATGAGAATATACGGCTCAACCGCACGGATATTTCCGATGAAGAAATTACATTGGCCGCGAAGGCGCTGCACATGGATAGCTTCATTCAGCAGCTGCCGCAGCAATACGAAACCATGCTGGGGGAGCGGGGGATCAAGCTTTCGTCTGGACAACAGCAGCTATTGTCCTTTCTCCGGGTGTACGTAAACAATCCGGACATCCTGATTCTCGATGAAGCTACGGCTCACGTGGATACAGAAACCGAGCAAACGCTGCAGGCCGGGCTGCTTGAAATGTCCAAAGGCAAAACGACATTGATTGTAGCGCATCGTCTATCCACGATCCGTCATGCGGATAAGATTATTGTGCTTCATAAGGGTGAAATTAAAGAGGTGGGTACGCATCATGCTTTACTCCAGCAAAAGGGAGTGTATCGTAAATTATATGATCTGCAGAACAAAGAACACAGCTTGGATGCCATGCCCCATGTACAGTAGCAGAGTTAGTGCTTGGGCGTTGTCTCATAGTTTTTGGCGTAGGTGGAAGGAGAGAGGCCTTCGGTCTTCTTGAACAGGCGGCTGAAATATAGCTCGTCCTCGTACCCTACGCTGCGCGCAATGGCCTTCAGTCTGTAATCCGATAAAATCAACAGCTCCTTCGCGCGGTCCATACGCAGATGCGTTAAATAGTGAATCGGGCTGTAATTCGTATATTTTTTGAATAAACGAGAGTAGTGGCTAATGCTCAGACTAGCCATCGTAGACAGCTGATCTAAGGTAATGTTTTCGTTGTAGTGATTGACCATATAATTGATCGTTTTTTCTATAGCCATCGTGGTATCCCCGGTGACCAGTTGAGTTCTTAAATCCGTCAGTATTTGCATAAGCAGCTCAAGGAACAGAATGCGCCGATGCATCAGGGTAAACTCACCTCGACGCTTCATATTTTGCACTAATTGTTCCATCGTGTTCACCAAGGAAAGAGGCGTCAGGATCGTATACGCCCCGCTCAGCGGAAAGGGCGAGGGTGTACTGTGATCTGAATTGCCGGGGTCATTCGAGGCACAAGCTAGGGCATACTCAAATCGGACGAAATAAAACTCAATGGCTGGCTCAGACATGCGCTCAACGACCATGCCGGGCGACACGACGAACAGCCTGCCAGGCTCCGCCGTATATGAGTTTCCGTCCAGCATGAAGGTTCCGCTGCCTCTGGTGACCATCCATATGCTATGAAAGCGATGTTTGTACGCTTTGCTGTGCCAGCATGGTCCGTGCTTGGCTAAGCCGGCAATGAGAACGTTAAAGTTCATTTGATTCAGCTGCTTCATGATTTCCCATGGTTTACTCAAGCTGGTTTCCCCCCTAGTCTCCATACGATTTATACAAGACCCACGCTACAGTTATTCATTATAATAGCTTCGGCTTGGTATTTTAACCTATTTATCTCAGCATGCAGCAATGTCATAAACCTTACATGCATACAGGAGGCCGTATGAGTCAATATATTTTGAAGCTGAATGAGAACCGAGTGCGAAGAAATTACCGCGGAGGCTATGGGCTTGACGTATTCAAGGGAAAAGAGGCTTGTGCCGACGGGGAGACTCCGGAGGATTGGATCTGCTCTACGGTGACAGCCAAGAATCCGGGTCTTGCGCCACGGGAAAACGAGGGCTTATCCCAGGTGCTTGTGGATGGGGAGCTCATCACGGTAAAAGAGCTGTTTGAACGAGAGAAGGAGTTTTATTTAGGATCGGCGGCGGAAATGCCGTTTCTGTGCAAGCTGCTTGATTCCCAGATGAGACTGCATACACAGGCTCATCCTACGAAGGAGTTCTCGCGTGCCTTCCTGAATTCAAATCACGGCAAGCTGGAATGCTATTATATTCTGGATGTCCGGGATGATGTCGAGCCCTATATCCGGCTGGGGTTTCAGCATTCGCCTGCGCGGATGGAGTGGAAGCGGATCATCGAGACGCAGGATTTAAAAGCGATGGATGACTGCTTTGAGCGGATACCGGTTCAGCCCGGACAAATCTGGTACATTCCGGGCGGCGTTCCGCACGCGATAGGCGAGGGAATTACGATGATTGAAATTATGGAGCCTTCGGATTGGGTCGTGCGGTGTGAATTTGAGCGCGAAGGGCTGGTTGTACCGCCGGAAGCCCGGTTTATGGGAAGGGATCTGGAGTTTTGCCTGGATGTGTTTGATTATACAGAATATACTCCGCAGGAGGTGCAGGACAAGTTCAAGCTAACCCCGAAGCCGCGCGGTCAGGTGGAGAACCTGGTCGATACAGATATAACCCGGGATTTCAGAGTGGATCGGCTGAAGGTACAGGGTGAAACCACATTGGCCACGGAGAACAGGCTGATGGTGGGAATTGTTGTGACCTCTGAAGCCGAGATTTGTGCGGGGGGAAGCTGGTTCAAGGTGAGCAAAGGGGAGAGCTTTGTTGTGGCCGCCAAGGCTACCGAGATTCATTTCCGGGGAGATCACGCGGAGATCATCTTGATCAGCTAGGAAATCACGGAGAATGAGCCGAGTGAATTCAGGAGGGGGTGCCTGAGTTTGCTCGGCTTTTTTATCATGAATCCCCTTCTGTATTCTGCCTTACGGTCTGGAGTCCGTCCATTGTGGTAAGATAGGTGAAAAAAACAAGGCTGCAGGCCCGGCATGATTCCGGCGGCGGTCATTGTGACAAAGCCGCGGAGGATGAGCGATGAACAAAATACCCCCTTGGATATGGAAGGCGCTTGGAGCAGCAGCCATTGTTGGCGGCTTGCTATGGTTTCATCAGAATGTGCTGGATCTCAGCCCGAGTACGATTCAGGCCTGGATGCTCTCGCTCGGCTGGGCGGCGCCGGTCATTTATATCGCGCTATACACACTGCGGCCGCTGATTCTGTTCCCGGCCTCCCTATTGTCTGTGGCTGGCGGATTGGCCTTCGGGCCGCTGTGGGGAACGGTGTATACGATCGCAGGTGCTGTCATGGGAGCGGCGGTCGCTTTTATGGCTGCACGAATGCTGGGAAAACGACTTGTGAAGAAGGAATGGAAGGGCCAATGGAGCAAGGTGCAGCAGCAGCTGGAGGAGCGCGGATTTGTCTACGTTGTGGTGCTGCGGCTCATTCCGTTATTTCCCTTTGACCTGATCAGCTATGCGGCGGGAGCCTCGAAGGTCAGGCTGCTGCCGTTTGTGCTCGGCACGCTGGTCGGGATAATACCGGGAACCTTTGCCTACAATTTTCTCGGCGCGAGCCTGGCAGAGGGCAGGACCGGGCTCATTCTGGCCGCTGCGGCCGTGCTTCTGATTGCAATTGCGTTACCGCTGCTCATTAAACGAAAGATGAATACGGCAAAGGACAAGAGAGAAAATCCCAAGGAAGCATAAGTGCTGAGTGCGGACCACTCCAGGCTTGACCTGATCCTGATCTGCGGGTCTTGCCGTTTCATCCATGCCGCAAACCCGCTATAATGGGAGAGGATGCATGACATCACATGATATTGGGAAACTGCGGGATTCACGTTGTCCTGGTATAAATAGAGAGGTTTTGAAGATGAAGAATCATTTCTGGCTGGAATTGCCGCGGCCATTCTTCGTGCTGGCACCGATGGAGGATGTAACGGATGTCGTGTTCCGGCACGTTGTAAGTGCTGCGGCAAGACCGGATGTGTTTTTTACGGAGTTTGCGAATACAGAGAGCTACTGTCATCCGGAAGGGAACCAAAGCGTGCGCGGCCGCTTGACGTTTACAGAGGATGAGCAGCCTATGGTCGCTCATATTTGGGGAGACAAGCCGGAGTATTTTCGCCGGATGAGCATGGGGATGGCGGAGGAAGGCTTCCGAGGCGTTGACATTAATATGGGCTGCCCCGTACCGAATGTGGCGGAGCACGGCAAGGGCAGCGGCCTCATCTGCCGGCCGGATCTGGCCGGAGACATCGTCCAGGCTGCCAAGGCAGGGGGCTTGCCCGTTAGCGTGAAGACTAGACTTGGCTTTCATGCTGTAGAGGAATGGCGGAGCTGGCTGACTCATATTTTGAAGCAGGATATTGCCAACCTCTCCATCCATTTGCGGACCAGAGACGAGATGAGCAAGGTGCCGGCACACTGGGAGCTGATTCCGGAGATCAAGCAGCTTCGGGATGAGATCGCGCCGGATACGCTGCTTACGATCAATGGAGATATTGCGGATCGTAAGGCCGGATTGAAGCTGGCCGAGCAGTATGGTGTGGATGGCATTATGATCGGGCGGGGGATTTTTCACAATCCGTTTGCCTTCGAGAAGGAGCCTAGAGAGCACAGCAGTGAGGAGCTATTGAATTTGCTGCGGCTGCACCTCGATCTTCACGACCAGTACTCCGCGCTGGAGCATCGCTCGTTCCGGCCGCTGGCCCGCTTCTTCAAGATCTATGTCCGCGGCTTCCGCGGCGCAGGCGATCTACGGAATCAATTAATGAACGCCAAATCCACAAGTGAGGTCCGTTCCCTACTGGAGACTTTCGGGGATGTGGAGCACAGCAGAACGGAATAGACATAAGAAATGGCAGCATGAATTAAGCACAGAGCCGGATAAGACAGGAGGCTGCTCCTGTTATTGTCCGGCTTTTTGCGTATGCCATGGATTTACGGCGCTGCAAATGTATTGGAGCAAAAAGGAGTATAAAAACAAAAATCGGGGCATTTCTTTGGCAACGGGAATCAGGAATACTAAAAGAGCTAGAGGGTGGAAGAAATTATCATCGATCAGGAGGGATATTTCAAAATGACAGCGCTATCAAAAAAGAGCGGCTCCAGTAAACCGGGGACCCGGCTCCGGAAGCGAACGGCTCTGGTGCTCAGCTTGCTGCTTGCAGCCACTCATGTCCCGGTGACGGGTGGAGCTTGGACAACACAGGTGTCCGCTCAATCGACACTCGTCAACCAGCTGGAAGAAAAGAGCCACTGGGCAGCCCCGGTGCTGCAGAAGTGGCATAACGAAGGACTGCTTACAGGCTATCCGGATGGCAGTCTGCGGCCGGATCAAGTGATTACACGGGCGGAGCTGGTCAAGCTGCTTCACACGATGTTTGGTTTTCGTGAGCAAGGCAGTGCAAGCTTCCATGATGTCAAAGCTGAGCAGTGGTTTGCGGCCGCAGTCTCTTCGGTGGAAGCGGCGGGATATGTACGAGGCTATCCGGACGGCAGCTTCCGTCCAAGCCAGGCAGTTACACGAGAGCAGGCTGCTCATGTGCTGGCAGGACTGTTTTCTCTTAACGCACCGGCAGACACATCTTTAACCGGCTACAAGGATGCCGGCGATGTGAGCAAGTATGCGCAGGAAAGCATGGCAAAGCTTGCAGCCAGCGGGATCCTGCAGGGCTATCCGGACAGCACCCTTCGGCCACGCACTCCGCTTACACGAGCAGAGCTGGTCAGTCTTCTGGAGCGGTTAGCGCCGAGGATGATGAAGCAGGGAGAAACACTCACAGGTGAAACCGTCAAGGGCAATCTGCTGGTTCGAGCAGCAGGTGCGGTGATCCGCAATACTATAGTGAATGGAAACGTATTTCTCGCAGCTGGTATTGGTGAGGGAGATGCGTCTTTAGAGCAAACGACGGTCAAAGGCACTCTGTTTGTCCATGGCGGCGGCAGCAATAGCATCTATCTGGCTGACTCTTCTGTAGAAGAGCTGCAGTTGAATAAACAAGAGGGTCCGGTGCGAATCGTTATTTCGGGAGCCTCGGAGATTGGCCGCGTGGATGTGCAGACCCCGGCGGTGATTGAGGTGGAAGAAGGAGCCTCTATCGAGGTGATCCATATTCATTCCGGTGCAGCGGGTACCACGATTACCGGTAAGGGACAGATCCGCGAAATCACAAATGAGGGGGATGAGGTTACCCTGAACGGCACAACCTTGGGTCGCGGGAAGACAGAGCCGGTCGGGGGTGTAGTACCGCAAACACCAGGCGGCACTCCGCAGACCCCTGCTGCGCCAGGCTCCGGAGGCGGCACTCCGCAGATTCCTTCCGTGCCAAATCCCGGCAGTGGAAATCCACAGCCGGAGCCGGGAGACGAGAGCGACTGGACATTGGTGTGGAGTGATGAATTCGATGGGACAGGCTCCAACCTGGATGTGAACGGAGTCAACCTGGATTTATGGGATTATCAGCTGGGAACCGGAGCCGAGTACGGTCTGGACGGCTGGGGAAATAATGAACAGCAATATTACCGGGCGGAAAACGCCAAGGTGGAGAACGGCAGCCTGATCATTGAGGCGCGAAATGACGGTTACGGAGGGAAGCCGTACACGTCTTCCCGACTGTACACGCAGCCGACCTTTACTAAGAAATATGGCCGATTTGAAGCGCGTATGAAGCTTCCGGTCGGGTCCGGCTTCTGGCCTGCCTTCTGGATGATGCCGGCCGACAATCGGTACGGAGGCTGGGCGGCTTCCGGAGAAATCGATATTATGGAAGCCCGAGGCCGGCTGCCGGGAGAGGTTGGCGGAACGATCCATTATGGAGAAAACTGGCCGCTGAATCGGAGTACAGGAGCGGAATACCATTTCCCGGAGGGTACCGATATTTCGGATTTTCATACGTATGCCGTGGAATGGGAGCCTGGAGTGCTGCGCTGGTATGTCGATGGCGAGCTTTATCAGGAGCTGACCAACTGGGACAGCTGGGGCAAGAATATGCCAGCCAAATATGCGTTCCCGGCTCCATTTGATCAGGAGTTTTACCTGATCTTGAATTTGGCCGTGGGCGGCAATTATGATGGGGGACGCAATCCGGATGCCTCTTTGCTGCCTTCGACTATGGAGGTGGATTATGTTCGTGTTTACGAGCTGACAGGCAGACCATACAACACGCCCGTAGAGCCGCAGGTGCTGGCTGAGCCGCTGCCTGAAGGGGCCAAAGAAGCGGTCAATGGGAACTACGTGCATGATATGCTTTACGAGCAGCCGATCAAGGAAGTGGCTGCAGACGGGGAAGCCTTAAGCCCGGATTATTGGAATTTTGTTCATATCAGCACCTTTGGCGGCAACGGAACTGCGGCCGTAGAATTGCTGGACGGCATTCCATTTGCCAAGCTGGGCATCACAGCTGCCGGTAATGCTGCGCATGCGGTGCAGCTTATACAGCATGTTTCGCTGGGTAAAGGAAGATGGTATAAATTAAGCTTTGATGCCAAGGCCGGGGCAGATCGGACGATGGCAGTGAAGCTGGGAGGAGGCGCTGATCGAGGCTGGGGCGCTTATTCCAGAACGCTTGAAGCCCAGCTGAGTCCCGAGCTTCAGCGCTACGAGCTGGTTTTCCAGATGGAGAAAGAAACGGATCTGAATGCCAGACTTGAATTTAACGCGGGCTTGAATATGTCCTCCGTATGGATCGGCAACGTCAAGCTGGAGGAAAGTAACGCTCCAGCCCTATACCCGGATGAGCCGAAGCCGCCTGTCAATGATAATTACATTTATAACGGAACCTTCGATCTGGGCCGGATCGATCGGATGACATTCTGGCACTTGATGACTGACGGAGCCGCGGCGACAGCAGCTGTTGATTCGGCAGCCCGGGAGCTGAAGGCTGCGATTACAGACGGGGGAGCTTCGGAGACGGCGGTCAAGCTGGTACAGCCGGGCGTCCGTCTGGTTGGCGGCAGCTCGTATAAGCTCAGCTTCGACGCAAGAGCAGATCAGGAACGGACGATTCAAGCAGCTCTTTGGAACAAAGAGGGTACAGTGATTTATGCAGCTCCTCAGGCCATAGAGCTAACGGAGCAGATGGAGAGCAAGACCGTCACTTTCGAAATTCAGGCGCCTTCCGATGAAGAGGGGCAGCTGGTATTCTTGCTGGGCGGACGTGCCGGAGATGTATATCTGGACAATGTGAGCTTGACGCGTGAGGGAAATTCTGCGAATGAGCTCTCACTGGATGAGCAGTTTCCATTGAAGAACGGCAGCTTCTCGCGGGGCACAGCCAATTGGAGCGAGCATGTACAAGGCCGGTGGGATGGATGGGATCAGCAAACCCGGTACTCGGTCGAGGACGGTGAGCTGAAATTTCACATTTCCAGCGCCGGCAATCAGCCATGGGATGTTATGCTGATGCAGACGGATTTCCCTCTGCGTAGTGGCAGCACGTATGTTGTTTCCATGGATGCCAGATCCACGATGGACCGTCCGGTGGAGCTGGTGATTGAAACAGGTCAACAGCGGTATCTTGAAGAAACCGTTCAGCTGACAGACAGCATGCAGCATTTCAGCTTTGAGCTGCCTGTAAACGACGATCTCGAAGTCTCGTTCAGGCTGCTTATGGGCAAGCTCGCTGGACTGCAGTCCGGCTCGCATGATATCTATGTAGACAATATTCGTGTAGAGCAGAAGGGTGCGCGGGATCAGGCTTTTCTCGCTGTCAACGGTGATTTCTCAGACGGCCTTACCGGCTGGGGCACGCACTTGCAGGGACAATATGACGGACCCTCCTCCGCTTCCTTCCAGGAAGATGCGGGAGAGGCTCGTGTCAGTATCAATCATGCGGGAATAAATCCATGGGATATTATCTTGATGCAGACCAACAAGTCTTTGAAGCAGGGTCAAACGTATCTGGTTTCCTTTAGGGCAAGATCGACAAGTCCAAGAGCGATTGAAGCTGTCATTGATAATCACGAGTATACCCGGTTTCTGAACGAAACGATTGATTTGACTTCAGAGATGCAGATCTTCAGCTTTGAAGTGACACTTGAGAGTGATCAGAACGCCGGGCTCAAGTTCCTCATGGGTGCAGCGCCAGGTATAGGCGCAGATCGTCATGATATTTATATCGATGATGTGCAAATGGAGCTGAAGGGAGCACGCGAAGCCATCAGCGGGGCTACTGTAGCACCTTAACAGCCGTATATTCGCTGAAATTTAAAAAAGGCAGCAGCCAGACCGCCGGGCCAGGGGATATAAACCTGGCCTGACGGTCTCTGCTGTCCTTTTTTTGTTTTATGTGCCATTACCCAACAAAGTGGCACAAATGTAAAGATATTGGGCTACCTTAAAGTGGATCTGAAAAGAATAATGGAGAGGAGACCAATTTGCCGTTACAGGAGGATGAATATGGACACTGTAAAATATGAATATGATGACCGCGGCCGCTTTGTTGTGGAGCAGTACAACAGGGCCGAACCGTTCTCCAGCTTTCTGCCTGGCATGGCCGGCAAGACCGGGATTCCGCTATGGCTGTTTTATGTGAATCGGGGACAAGGGGTGGCCAGCTTCGGCATTGAGGATAAAAATAGTGCCATAATGGAGTTTTTTCCTGCCAACAAAGCCTATCAACTTGTACCTCAACAGGGTTTCCGTACCTTTATCAAATACAGGACTGCACAAGGAGAGGGCTTTCTTGAGCCGTTTGCTATAGAAGAAGCAGGAAGAGACCGCACCGAGCGCATGTTGATTTCTCCGAATATGCTTGAACTGGAGGGAAGCTATCGATCTGAAGGCTTCACGGTAAAGGTAAGTTACTTTACTATGCCTGGGGAGAGCTTTGCAGCGCTTGTGCGGGACGTTTCGATTACGAACATTTCAGGACAAACGATGGACCTAGAGGTGCTTGATGGTATGCCTGCCGTCATTCCATACGGGATGAATCATTCGGCTTACAAAGAGCTCGGTTACACACTAAGGAGCTGGATGGATGTCCAGCATCTGGAGTCAGGCATTCCCCTGTACAGCCTGCGCGGCAGCATTGCTGATACGGCTGAGGTCAATGCGATCAGCGGAGGACATTTTTATTTAGGTTCTGCGTCCCATTCCCGGCTCAGACCGTGCAAACCGGGCCGTCCTATTGTCGATATGGATCTGATCTTTGAGCAAAATACGAGCTTGACACGCCCTGACGGCTTTCTGAACAGGGGTCTGGAAGCGATATTGTCTGCTCCGCAGATTACAACGAATAAGGTGCCTGGTGCGTTCACGGGAGCAATCCAAACGCTACAGCACGGTGAAAGCCTACAGATCATATCGATGACCGGGCATGTTAAGGATATTGGCCGTATTCATGCAAGAGCGGAGGAGTTTGTAAGTCCTGTCTATATCGAGCGCAAGAAACAGGAGGCGTCCGAGGTGGTGTCGCAGTACACTCAGGATGTGGAAACCCGGACTGCCCTGCCCCATTTTGATGAATATATTAAACAGAGCTATATGGACAATTTTTTGCGGGGCGGCTATCCGCTTATTCTAGACAATGGCACGGAGGAAGGAGCAGTCTATCATATTTTCTCCCGCAAGCATGGTGATCTGGAGCGGGATTATAATTTTTTCAAGCTGCTTCCGACCTTTTATTCTCAAGGTAACGGAAATTACCGGGATGCGAACCAGAACCGCCGCTGCGATATTTTCATCCATCCCCAGGTTCATGACTTCAACATCCGCATGTTTCTCAGCTTGATTCAGCCTGATGGCTATAACCCGCTGGTCGTTAAAGGCTGCTCTTTCAGACTGAAGGATACAGCGGGGCTGCTTGAGCATGTGGAGGAAGAACATCGGGAAACGATGAGCCGCTTTTTTGACAAGCCCTATCATCCGGGAGAACTGCTGAATCATATGATGGACAAACACATCGCTCTGGTCATCACGCCAGAGGAATTTATGCAGGAAGCACTTCGTCGTTCGGAGCAGAGCTTTGAAGCAGAGTTCGGGGAAGGCTACTGGATCGATCACTGGACGTATAACATGGATCTGGTCGAAAGCTACCTGACGATCTATCCTGACCGGCAAGAGGATTTGCTATACGGCAGCAAGTCCTATACCTACTTTGACAGCCCTGCTTTCGTAGCTCCGCGCAGCCGGAAATATGTACTGACGCAAGAAGGCGGGGTACGTCAATATGGGGCCATTGAGGAGAATGAGGACAAGGAACGCCGTCTCAGCCATGCATCCGGCGGACATTGGGTCACCTCTGCTAACGGTGGGGGAGAGGTCTATCGCTCCACACTGTTTGAGAAGTTGGTTATTCTAGCTGCTGTCAAGTTTGCGACACTGGATCCCGAGGGACTGGGTGTTGAAATGGAGGCAGGCAAGCCGGGCTGGAATGATTCCATGAACGGACTGCCCGGGCTAGTTGCGTCCGGCTTCGGGGAGACCTGCGAACTAAAACGGCTAATGGAAGCACTGGAGCAATGGAACACCCAAGAAATCTCCATCCCTGCAGAGGCTGCCGAGCTTATGGACACGATTGCAGTTGAACTGGAACATTACGAGACCTCTGAGGAAGCAAGCAGAAATATGCTGTATTGGGATCATGTTTCATCTGCCCGCGAGTTGTATCGCAGCCGTGTTGCAGAGGGCTTTGAGGGGTCAGAGACAAAGCTGTCACCTGAGCGAATTGGACAGCTCCTCAAGCGCTGCTTAAGCAAGCTTGAAGATGCTATGCAAAGAGCTCTTGCCATAGGCAATGGTATTTATCCAACGTACTTTTGCTACGAAGCAGAGTCCTATACCCTTCTTGAAGACGAAGAAGGAAAAGCGCAGTATGACGCGAAGGGCAGACCACTTGTCAAGGTTGAGCAGTTCCGCCGGGTGGATGTTCCGCGTTTCCTGGAAGGGCCTGTGCGTGCATTCAAGGTGCTGAAGAAGGATGAGGAGCGCAAACAGCTATACAAGGCAATCCGAAGCAGTGGTATTTATGACCGCAAATTGAAGATGTACAAGGTGAACGAATCGCTGGCAGGACAGCCGCTGGAGCTGGGGCGTTCAACCATATTTACACCGGGCTGGCTGGAGAATGAATCCATATTCATGCACATGTCATACAAGTATCTGCTGGAGCTGTTAAAAGGAGGACTGTATAAAGAGTTCTTTGAGGATATGAAGCATTCAATGCCTCCGTTTTTTGATCCTGCAGTATACGGCCGCAGTATTCTGGAAAATTCCTCGTTTATTGCAAGTAGTGCCAATCCGGACGAAACCCTGCATGGCAGGGGATTTGTGGCGCGGCTTAGCGGCTCTACGGCAGAATTTCTGAACATGTGGTTTGTGATGATGGCCGGCGAACAGCCGTTTCAAGTGAAGGATGAGGGTTTAACACTGCGCCTGCTTCCCAAACTTCCCGGTTGGTTGTTTGACGAGTCGGGTGAGGTCAGCTTCCGTTTTCTTGGTGCTTGTGAGGTGACCTACTGCAATTCGCAGCGACAAGACACGTTTGCTCTTAACAGCAGCAGTATTCGGTATGTGCTGACGCTGCAAGACGGCAGCAAGGTGGAGACTTCTGGTGTTATTTCCGAGCCTTATGCGAGTCTTGTTCGTTCAGGGAAGGTTGCTGCCATACGAGTTCAGCTGTTCAGCTGATGCTTATGTAAAAAATAATGAACCCGCCCGCCACAGCTGAATGCTGCAGCGAGCGGGTTCTCTGTTTTCAGGCCAGCTTGTCCCTGTATTCCTGCGGGGTTAGGCCGAATTTATCCTTGAACAATTTGATGAAGTAGCTGGTCTTCATATAGCCCAGTCCCTCCGCGATCTCGTACACCTTCTCGTTCGTGTTCCGCAGCTTGTAGGTGGCCTGCTCCATCTTCAGGCGGAATAAATAATCGCTGATGCCTTCACCGGTTTCCAGCTTGTAGACCTTCGAGAGATAGGAGGGATTCAAGAACACATGCGCTGCGATGGATTGCAGGGACGCCTCGCTAAGATGATGGTACACATAGTCCTGAACCTGTCGAACAAGACTGGACCGTGAATCCTTGGTTTCAGCGTCCATGCTCTGCTTGTAAACCTGCAAAATGCTCATGGACCAATCGCGCAGCTGCTGGATGGTATGGAACTGAGGGCCATTCACCAGCTTCTTGTATTCCTCCCCGAGCAGCTCCTGAATCCAGCGCTTGCTCTTATGAATGGAGTAGCTGAATGCACTGACAATCATGAAATAGGTCTCCAGAATATGCTCATGAGAGTGGCTCCATTTTTGCTCCAATTCATTAAATATAGCATCCATCTTCTCATCCAGGGCTTCCCATTGACCGGCCTCAATGAGGTGGACCAGCATCGGGGGATCATATAAATGCGTCAAGGAATTCACGGACCTTGCTTCCGGCTCCGGCTGCTCGGCAAGGGTCAGCAGCAGCTCCCGATCGCTGCCGATATGCTGGCGGAACTGGATCACGGACTCATCATAGAGCTTCTTCACTTGCTGTGGGAATGGACCCCATCTGCTGAGCAGGACCGAGATCGTCCCCTTCAGAAATTGCTTGACGCTGTGCTGCAGCCGGGACGCTTTGTTCTCGGCTTTATCCTTCCAATCCAATTCGGTGCTTCCAGCACCCGGCTTAGGCTGAATCAGGAAGATGAGATAGCCATGCTTATCCTTGATCTGCCAAATGTGAAACGTGTCGACAAACAGCTCCTCCGCCATATTAAAGATGGCATACTCCATCAGAGGAACATCATTCCCCCGATAGCGGTCAAAATAATCCTCCAGCCGGATCAGCATCAGGCTGTACGGCACCTCTTGCCGCAGAGGCAGCTCTAATAGCTCCAGCCGCTCATCCAGCTCCTCAAATGAAACGCGTCTGCCCTCAAGCAATTCCATGAGCAGATGATTGCGAAGGGCGGGCTGGTTAAGCTTAATGGACTGCATTGCATTCTGGTATGAAGCGATGGACTTCCACTCGTCCTCAATGCTCTTGAGGGCTTTCGTCACAGCACCCAGCACTTCCTCGTCTTCACAGGGCTTGAGTAAATAATCGGTCACCTGATTTTGAAGCGCGCGCTTGGCATAATCAAAATCATCATATCCGGTGAGAAGGATACAGCGGATTTTTTCCCATGAAGCTCTGACCTGCTCGATCAGATCGAGCCCGGAGTCTCCGGGCATGCGAATATCTGTGATCATAACACTGATCGGGTGGACGGTGATAATCTCCAGAGCCTCCCGAGCCGAGTAGGCTTTATGAACTTTCACAATGTCGAGCTGTTCCCAGGGTATCATTTCCGCGAGGTCATCTACCAGGTCGGGCTGGTCATCGACAATAAGAAGCTGATGCATCTGTCACACTCCAATTCTTGTAAGCTTTGCTGCTGTGCAGCCGATTGAAATCAAGGGAGACCGCTAAAGCAGGCGACTCTTATTCGCCGGGCTCTATCGGCCATTGGATCCTCACCTTCATCCCGCCATGCTCCCCGGGAGCAAAATTCAGCGACGCCTCATTCCCGAATTGCAGGAAGATGCGCTGGTGTATGTTCCACAAGGCCGTGCCGGTTTCCGTCGTCGGAGGCAGCGTAATGCGATGCTGCAATTCTTGAATCTGATCCAGGGTCATGCCCATGCCGTTATCCTCAATGGTAATGCAGTTCAGTCCGTCCGCCTGCTCCCCGCTGATCGTTACGATGCCGTCCATAGCAGATTTCTCAATCCCATGGATGACAGCGTTCTCAACGAGTGGCTGCAGCAGCAGCCTTGGCACCTCAAGTCTCAGCATGCTGTCCGGCACATCAATCTCGTACGACAAATGCTGGATATGCATTTTCTGAATTTCGAGATAGCTCTCAATGAGGTTTAATTCCTCGCTCAGCGCGGCGCTCGATTTCTCGCTCCTTGTGGTGTACCGGTAATATTTACTCAGGTGCATAGCCATATCCATAACCTGCTGCTTCTTGCCCAGCCGAGCCAGACTGCGAATCAATGCAAAGCAATTGTACAAAAAATGCGGATTGATCTGCGACTGAAGCTGCTTCAGATTCGCCTCCCGCGTGCTGATCTGCTCTGCATACACCTTGTGAATCAACCGGTCAATGTCGGATGCCATATCGTTAAAGCGCTCAAACAGATACGAGAATTCGTTGTTCGGATTTACCGTGATCCGGGTGGAATACTCGCCGTCCCGCAGCCGCTGTACATTTCGGATGAGCAGCCATATCGGACGCTGTACGTTCCGGTACAGCAGATACGCAGCGACAGTGCTTAGGATCAAGAGCAGGCCGATCGATCCATAAAAAAGATTACGCGATTTCACAATAGGCTCCAGAATGGCCTCCAGCGGATAATAATCGACCAGATATCCGTCCAGGGACTCGATCCGGACGGTACTTACCAGATACTGTTCACCTGCAAGCTCCATCACCGTACTGTCCTGACCCCTAAGAGGCTCAGCGGCGATCCGCCTGCTCAATTCCTCCATCTTGTCCAGATCGGCGGTGCTGTTCGTAATCATCTGGTCCGAGGGCAGGAGCATAAAGGGATCTCCCTGTCCCCCCAGCTTGAAGCGGTCCAGATCCTTGGCCAGCAGATCCTGCGGAAATGAAACCTCCACGACAAGCCCGGCCTGTTCAATGCGGTCTCGCATGCTCTCCGGCTTGACGACATGGCGGACATACCGATACTCCATGCGCCCGCCGACGTTCATTTCTTTGAACTGCCAGGTTGGCGATGCGATGCGTTTCAGCTCCTCCAGATCAAAGGCCGCGCGCGGATTCGTAGAGACGATATCCTGCTGCTGCGGAGCAATGACGCTGTATTGTGTATCCCACCGTTCCGCAACATTTAACAGGCGGAGGCGCTCCAGCATCCGGGATTTCTCAGAATTGCGCTCATAGGCCGTCCGGATGGAGGGCAACTGCTGCAGCTCTTGAATGTGGATATCCTCACTAAGAAGAAAAGCAAGGGTGGATAAATTGTCGACGCTGTTGTCGAATTCGGTAGCAAGGAAGCGCAGATCCTTCTGCTTCATAGCCCGGATTTCACTGCTTACGACCGAGACACTGACCCGGTTGGACAGGCTGTACAGCACCAGGATCGGGATCAGCAGCAGCACGAGCACGATAATCATCTTGGTTAATGTATTGGTTTTGATCGGTAACAACATCACTTCTTCCCTTCCTTGGTGAACGGCGCCGGCTCAGAATAGTCAACAGAATGGCATCGTTCCAAAAATCGTGGTCTATAAGCATGGGAGCGCTGTTGATACAATTATTAATACAGAAACCGTTGAAAATCAATCCATGTCAACAATTAAGTAGAGGAGCGAAGCAGGATGGAAAGCGTGAAAAGCAACCCGCAGGCAGCACCAAAGCCTTCCGTCAGTAAAGTAAGAAAAAGCAAAAAGCCAAGGGAGAAGCTAGGCAGAACATGGCCGCTGCATCTCATGCTGTTACCGGCTGCGCTGGTGACCCTGATTTTTGCCTATGTGCCTATGGGCGGCCTGATTATGGCCTTTCAGGATTTCAAGCCATACGATGGCGTCTTTAATTCTCCATTTGTCGGTCTGGAGCATTTCCGATTTATGTTCGAGTATCCCGACAGTAAGCAAGTCATTATCAACACCCTGATTATTGCAGGACTCAAGATCGTGTTCGGGCTTCTCGTTCCGTTCACCTTCGCGATTCTCCTGAATGAAATCCGCCTGACTCTGTTCAAGCGGGTCGTCCAGACCCTGGTTTACCTGCCCCACTTTATTTCATGGGTCATTCTGGGTGCCATCCTGACCGATATGCTTGGCAGTGAGGGCATCGTCAACGGCATGCTGCAGGCCATGGGTATGGATCCGATCTTTTGGCTCGGGGACGGGAACTGGTTCCGGTTTACGGTCGTCGTCAGTGACATTTGGCAGAACTTCGGCTTTAACACTATCGTGTTCCTTGCGGCATTAGCGGGTGTGAATCCGTCGCTGTACGAGGCGGCCGAGGTGGATGGCGCGAACCGCTGGAAGCAGACGCTGTATATTACGATCCCAGCTATGATTCCGATTACGGTCGTAGTCGCCACGCTGTCGATCGGTAATATTCTGAATGCAGGCTTTGACCAAATCTTCAACCTGTATAACCCGCTTGTGTACGACAAAGGAGATATCATTGATACGTTTGTCTACCGCACCGCGATTTTGAATGGACAGTTCAGCTTTGGTACGGCAGTCGGCATGTTCAAGTCGGTGGTCGGTCTCGTACTGATCGTCATCTCTTACCGCCTGGCAGCAAGATATGCAGGCTACAAAATATTTTAGGGCGAAGGAGTAGAAAGAGATGTATTACAAAACAAGCGGCTATCGCATATTCAGTATCTTCAACTACACACTGCTCACATTGATCTGCATATCCTGTGTGCTGCCGTTGCTTCATATTCTGGCGGTCAGCTTCAGCGGAAGTGCACCGGCGAACTCCAACCTGGTTGGACTTCTGCCCATTGATTTCAACGTCGAGGCATATAAGAAAACCTTGAACAACAGCAACTTCCATCAAGCATTGTCGATGGGCGTGTATCGGACACTGCTCGGCACCTTTGTCGGCATGGTACTGATCGTGCTCGCCGCCTACGCGCTGTCCAAGGATTCACACGGCTTCCGCAGTCGATCCTTTTACACCTGGTACTTTCTGTTTACGATGCTGTTCAGCGGGGGGATCGTCCCGGCCTACATGCTGATTCGTAACCTGGATCTGATGAACTCCATCTGGGCGCTCGTACTTCCGGTTGCCGTCAATGTCTTCAACATGGTACTGATGATGAACTTCTTCCGGGCTGTGCCGAAGGAGCTGGAGGAGGCGTCACTGATTGACGGCGCGGGCCATTTCCGTACCCTGTGGAGCGTATTCCTGCCGATTTCCATGCCGGCGCTGGCCACCATTTCCCTGTTCACCATGGTCTTTCACTGGAATTCCTGGTTTGACGGACTGCTGTTTATTACAGACTATAAGAAATATCCGTTGTCTACGTTCCTGCAGACCGTCATTGTTCAGCAGGATTTCAACAAGATTAACCCGGATGTGAATGAGCTCAAGAACATTTCCCAGCGTACCGTAAAATCCGCTCAGATCTTTATCGGAACGCTGCCGATTCTGTTAGTATATCCGTTCCTGCAAAAATATTTTGTGAAGGGTATTATCCTGGGTGCGGTAAAAGAATAACGGCAAGACATAATAAATTAGCATAAATGCAAATATTGTGGCATTTCGGAGATTGCAGCAGCCGGGTTATAGTGTAAACGTATTCAAGAAGCACGACACAAAAACAATGATGGGGGAAGTACACATGAAAAAATGGATGTCTGTTTTGTTGGTAGGCACGCTGTCCTTGAGCTTGGCCGCATGCGGCAGCAGCAATAACAGTGAAACCGATACAGCGAACAATAACACATCGCAGAATGAAGGCTCGACGGGATTTGAGAATGGCAAATATGATCCGCCGATTACGCTGACTACAGTACAAGGACTTGACATCAATGCTTCGATCTTCAAGCAAGGCGAGACGATGGAGAACAATGTGCACACCGAGCTTATTAAGGACCGGCTCGGCATTGAGCTGAAATATGACTGGGTCGTAACGAACACGAATGACGCCTACAAAACCAAGCTCCGGCTGATGCTTTCTTCCGGGGAGAAAATGCCGGATGTCGTTCGCTACCGCGGGGACATGGAAACCGTCAACATGCTGATTGACTCCGGCCAGTTTATGGCTGTCGATGAGCTCGTTGAGCAATATGCCGGCGAGGAATACAAAAAGGGCCTGGAGCTCGATCCAACGATCTGGTATCCGGTAACACGCGACGGCAAGAAGATGGCACTTCCGATTCTGGATTACGCCTATAACTCGAACCAGACGCTGTTTATCCGGGAGGATTGGCTGAAGAAGCTGAACCTGAAGGCGCCAACGACGCTGGAGGAAATGGAGCAGGTGATGGATGCTTTCGTAAACCAGGATCCGGACGGCAACGGCAAGAAGGATACCATTGGTCTTGCAGCAGGCTTCAAGAATGGCTTTAACAACTGGATGACCGACATCGGCTTCGTGTTCGGAGCGCACGGCGTAATTCCAGGCAGCTGGAATCCGGATGAAAACGGAAAGCTGAGCATGGGCTCTGTCGATCCGGCAGCCAAGGAAGCCCTGGCTACGATCCAGTCCTGGATGGAAAAAGGCTACATTTCTCAAGACGCAGCCTTGAAGGATGAAGTTGGCGCGTCGGAGTTCTTTACAAAAGGTCAGGCCGGCATGATGGTAGGTCCGAACTGGATTCCGGCATGGCCGCTGCCAGACTTCGAGAAGAACGTACCGGATGGCGAGTATAAAGCGTACCCGCTGCCTGCAGGTCCTACGGGTAAAGCAGGCGCCGCTGGAAACAACCCGCCTGTAAACGGCTACCTGTTCATCAACAAGGATGCCAAGAACCCGGAAGCGGTTCTCCATTACTACAATTTCTTCTTCGATAACTTTGCAAATCCGGCAGAGGGCAGCGAATTCGCTCAGGGCTTTGCAGAAGGCTATGATTACGCAGTAGGTCCGGACGGCAAGGTTATCAAAACGACAGAGGAAGCCAAGGCCAATCCGGAGCTGTTCCCTGGCGTAGATTTGAACAACCCGCTGCCAAACCCGATGTTCTACACCTTGACGTATGAAGGTGCACGGATTCCGACGCTGTACGCCGAAAGTATGGTCAAGGCCGCGGAGGGCGGCGAGCTGGAAACTCCTTACGAGAAGACTGAGGTCGGCGGACGTCATCCCGAGAACGTTCAGGCTATGAAGGTGATTATGGATCAGCAGGACATTTACCTGAAGAACTACTACATGGGTCCACTGACAGAAACGATGCAGAGCAAGAATGAATTGCTGAACAAACTGATTAACGAAGCGTACAACAAGATTGTGTACGGTCAGGTTTCGGTCGACGAGTTCGATAAGATGGTCGAGAACTGGAAGAAATCCGGCGGTGAGCAAATCACGGAAGAAGTTAACGCTTGGTACGATACTGTAAAATAGCACGGCTTAAAGACATCCCCCCCAAGTCTCCTTGGGAGGGATGTTTTTTTGAGTCGTGGGCAATGCTGACCTGAGCCATGCTACAATAGAAGAAAGCGAAAATGGGAGGATCACATGTCCTGGAGTAAATTGAAGCAGCAGTTAGAGAGCTTTCTGAGCCCCGCGCTGCAGGGGAAGGTGGAGTACCGTGCTACGAGCTACCGGTATGCGCCTGATAAGGCAGGAGACTGCTATATTACCGCATTCAAGCACAATGTGCTGAATATGAATGACCCCGGCAGCCCTGTCACATGGTATGCCTCCGAGCAGGAAATCAAGCAGGATGACACGATTCAGCTGCACATCTCTCCGGAAGAGGTAGAGGCAGTCCGCGCTGGCACAAATAGCAGCATTCCAGAGGAGCGGCTGCGGGTCATGGCAGCAAGCCGGAAGAAGACCGCGCTCGCCAAGGAGCTGATGTCGGTCCAGACCGCGCTGGTTAAATCGAGCTTTACGGTGAAGGCCACACATTTTTTATCCACTTCTATAGAAGAAAATTTGGAGAGCAAGGATATTCTGCTCAATATTCTGGCCCTGGTGGACCGGCGGGTGGGGAGAAAGCGTCTGCTGGCTCTGACCGACACCATGAAGCTTAAGCATCCTGCGGTGCAGTATTTCTATGAGCTGCGGCGGAGTGCGCTGTAATGGAGAGGGCTACGCCATGAAAGGAAGAAAGTCCTGCTGGACGTGAGGCTTAGATAACCTATATGCTAGGGAGCATGAATCTATGGTTTGGGGGATGTCTGATTAATTATGTTGAAAAAAGAAATAGCTTATATCCGCAAGCAATTCAAGCTGGATCATGAGAAGCTTCATATATACGACATTCTGAACGTGTATATTATGAAGGATAGCAGCGAGGTGTATCATGATGAACGCCTGCCGTTTGAGATGCTGGACCGGGAGAAGCAGGAGCTGTATATGGGCAATTTCAAAAAGCTGCTGGCCGGAGAGCTCGATCAGAAGCTGTTCGAGCTGAAGCTGCACGAGGAAGCGGAGACGCCGACCCGGGTCATGCTTCACCAGGGCCTCGTAACCGGCGATCCGGAGGAGTGGCATGATCTGATGCTGCTGCTGGTGGAGAAGATGCTGACAGATACGACCTATGAGAAGGATACGGTCGTCACCTTTGTCCGGGGACAATACTATCAGCCGACTCAGGCGCGCAAGGATGAGAACGAAGAAAGCCCGAATAATGAAATGTTCGCGAACCCGTTTATTTTGTGCAGCATCAATTCGACCGAGCAGCAGCGCAAGTCCCTGCTCTTCGATTATGTAGAGCGAGAATTCAAATACAACGTGATTGTCGATCCCATCATTAAATTAAGCTCGCCGGAGCAAGGGTTCTTCTACCCAAGCGTGACCGACGGCTATTCCGATGTGAACCGGGTGCTGTACTGCTCGGGTAAGCCGAATGATCCCAATCTGCGCTTCATAGAAGAGGTTCTGAATGCGGAGAAGACGGTAACCGCGCTGGAGGAACGCTCTATTTTTGAGGAGATTGTGAAGGAGGTCGCAGAAGACCAGCTGGATGCCTCCAAGATTGCCAGTGTATATGAAGAAATTCATCAGGTGATCGAGACCCATGAGGAAGAGGAGCCGGCAAGGCTTGACTACAAGGATGTGGAGCGGCTGCTGACGGGAAGCGGTGTCGAGAACGTCACCGCCGAGAAGGTGGAGCGGGCTTTTGAGAGCATCGTCGATAACAAGAACTATGAGATCAAAGCGAGCAGTGTGATCCCGAAATTCAACTCCAAGTCCATTAAGATCAATACCAAGGTGGCGACCATCTCTGTCAGTCCGCAGGACTTGAAGTATGTGAAGCAGGTTAACTACCAGGGCAAGAAGAGCATCCTGATTGAGGTCGATGAGGACATTATCATTGAGGGCTTTACGCTGAGTACGGAGGATTTGTAGCGCCTGGAGGTAGATTCTTATTTCACGAGACAACTCCCTGGAGTGAAGCCCGAAGCAAAACAGTAAAGACATGGCGGAGTCGGGTAGGTTAGCCCAGCCCCGCCATGTTTTTATTATGGTGAGTACGAGAATTTTTTCTATAGCTTTTTAAGAACATATGTTCGATGACACACAGCTGCCTCTGAGGAAATGTAATATAGAACAAAACGCTGGATTCATGTGAAGGAGGATGTATATGGAAATAATTGCACTCATCTTAAATGTCCTGACGCTGTTGGTCGTGTCTGCCCTTTACTTCAAGAAACAAGAGGTTGAGGTGATTCAGGCTGAGCTCCGAGGGGAGCTGGAGAAGACAAAGGAAGAAATACGCAAGTCCATTATGGAGCAGGCTGTGCAAAATCGGCAGGAAGCCCATACCGCGGCAAAAATGAACCGGGAAGAGCTGAACGGATCTATGGGTAATATGAATCGTACCCTTATAGCGAGCATTGGGGAGCTGGCCTCTCAGCAGAAGAATCTGCTCGACAGCTTCTCTAAGCGTCTCTCTGATCTGACCGTGATGAATGAAAGAAAGCTGGAGACGATCCGCAGCACGGTGGAAGAGAAGCTCGTGCATTTGCAGGAGGATAACAGCAAGAAGCTGGAGCAAATGCGCGCTACCGTCGATGAAAAGCTGCATGCTACCTTGGAGCAGCGGCTCGGCGACTCTTTTAAAATGGTGAGTGAGCGGCTGGAGCTGGTCCATAAAGGACTAGGGGAAATGAAGACGCTGGCGAATGGAGTCGGCGACCTGCGAAAAGTATTGACCAACGTCAAGACCAGAGGAACACTGGGCGAGCTGCAGCTGGAAAATTTATTGGAGCAGACACTTACTGTAGAGCAATATGACAAAAATATCGCTACCAAAAAAGGCAGCAGCGAACGTGTAGAGTTTGCTATTAAAATTCCGGACAAGAACAACAAGGATCACTTCATACATCTGCCGATTGATTCCAAATTCCCGATTGAAGACTACCAGCGGCTGTTAGATGCTCTGGAGGAAGGCCATAGCCAGGCGGCAAGCGAGTATTCGAAGCAGCTGGATGCCAGGATTAAGAGTGAAGCCAAATCCATTCGGGACAAGTACATCGATCCGCCGAATACAACCGATTTTGCGATCATGTTTCTGCCAGTCGAGGGCCTGTTTGCTGAAGTGCTTCGCAAGCCGGGACTATGGGAGTCTATTCAACGAGAATGCCGTGTCGTCATCGCAGGCCCCACTACACTTACGGCTGTTCTGAACAGTCTCCAGCTGGGCTTCCAGACGCTGGCCATACAGAAGCGCTCCAGTGAAGTATGGCAGGTGCTTGGCGCCGTCAAAACCGAATTCGGCAAATTCGGTGACGTGCTGGAGAAGACTCAGAAAAAGCTGCAGGAGGCCAGCAATTCGATTGACGCTGCATCTACCCGGACGCGAGTTATTGAGCGCAAGCTCAAAAAAGTTCAAGAGCTGCCGGCAGTGGAAGCAGAGCAGGTTCTGCTGGAGGCAGCTATAGATTGACCTGTATAGGCAGCGGTTCGGATGATGCTGCCCAAGTTACTTTTTTTAGCGAAAAGCTGTAAAATAGTCTGTGGTAATAGGGCTGCGGTAAAGGTAGACGCAGAAGACGAATGGGTAGAGGTGAAGCCGTGAATACATTAATTCAAGACTTGAAGGAAGGCGACGATTTCGTCGGCTTCTACCTGATTAAAGCGATGGAAGCAAGACAGACGAACAGCTCGGTGCCCAAGGATTATCTGGACCTGGTCCTTTCGGACTCCAGTGGAAGCATTTCCGCGAAGTATTGGGATGCCAGCAAGACGGATTTGGAAACCTTTTTTCCGATGTGTGTGGTGAAGATCCAGGGGGCGGCGCATGTTTATCGGGACCAGCTGCAGGTGAAGGTGCTTCGGATTCGCAAAGCGGATGAGAATGATGGAGTCTCTGTCACGGATTTCATCCGCAGCGCGCCTGTCGCGGCAGAAGAGCTCATCGCGGTCATCCAGCGGACCATTGAAAGCCTGGAGCATGAGGACATCCGCAGGATCGTCACCTTTTGCTTCGACAAGGTGAAGGAGCAGCTTCAGTCCGCGCCAGCGGCAAAATCGTTTCATCATGCTTATTTTGGCGGGCTGGCCTATCATATGGTGCGCATGCTGGAGCTCGGTGAATTTCTGTGCAAGCAGCGGCCGTTTCTTCAACGTGATCTGGTTCAGGCAGGCATTATTTTGCACGATATTGCGAAGCCCGCCGAAATGATCTCGGAATACGGGATCGTGCAGGATTACAGCAATGCAGGCAAATTGATCGGGCATATCAGCATGGCTGCCCAGTGGGTCACCGAAGCAGCCATCAAGCTGGAGCTGGACACGGGATCGAACGCAGTACTGGCTCTGCAGCATCTGATTCTGTCTCATCATAACCTTGGGGAGTGGGGCAGTCCCGTCCAGCCGCAAATGCCGGAAGCCGTGGCTCTTCATTATATTGATGCGATGGATGCGAAGCTCCAGATGGTGGAGGACATGCTCCAGACGACAGCAGACCATCAGGAATGGACACCGGCCATTCGGGGACTGGAGAACAAGGCCATGGTCAGGCTGAAGCTGTGATGATGAACGGAGGCGAAACCACAGTCTATGGTTAAAAAAATTGGCTTAGCCCTCTTTTATCTTGTCATCGCCGGTCTGATTTATAAGTATGGGGAGTCTATTCTAGACTGGTTTCGGGAGACCGACAGTGCCTTCCAGGTCATTGGGATGGCCACGCTAATGGCGTTGTTTCCGATGATTCCTTATCCTGTGGTGGGAGGCTTGATCGGAGCCGCATTCGGCCCGGTCACCGGCGGATTGATGATCTGGACCGGCTCGACAGCGGCTTCCTTGATCATGTTCCTGTTTGTGCGCTACGGGTATCAGGACTGGGGCAAGAAGGCCTTGATGAAGGCGCGAAGGCTGGAGAAGATGACCGTGCTTTTTGAACAAAATGCGTTCCTGTTCATCCTCTTCGCCCGGATGGTCCCCACCATCCCGTCCATCATCGTGAATGTATATTCGGCCCTGAGCCGGGTCTCGTTCGGGGTCTACGCGCTTTCTTCCTCCCTGGGCAAAATTCCTGCAATGCTGCTGTTCGTGCTCATTGGCGACAGCCTGCTCACCGAGCCAAGAAACGTATTTATTACGATCATTATTTATGGGCTGTTTCTCGCCGTAACGATCTATGCGTACCGAGCCTGGAAGAGCAAGCATGTGAGTCCTGCTTCTTAGGGAGTGTTAAATGTCAGAGCCGGTTATGGACCGGCTCTTTGTGTTGGTTTTAGTAGCGCGATAGAAGAAGTATTGCCGAATGAAACGTAAATAGAGGATGTGCTTTTTAGTCACACAGGCTACAGCTAATGCTTAGAAATTCCCTGGCCCTGTGGTATAATGAACATACTAAAACCACTCCATATCGGAGGTGTTATATATGGCAATCGATAAAGATAAAATAATACAAATGTTTGAGCAATTGACCGAATCGTCACAGCAGTCAGCTTTTGATTTTATACAGTATCTTGCCGAAAAGCAGAGTCAGCTTGATTGGGAAGATCTCAAAAAGTTGGAACCGGATGCCTCGCCATTGAGTCGAGAGGAAGAGCGCCAGCTGAATAGTGATGCTGGATTTATGTCATGGGAGGAAGCCATGCATGAGCTTGACTTACCAACTGACATTCAATCGTGATGCTGTTAAGTTTGTAGCCAAGCAAGAAAGAGCTGTTCAGGAACGTATTCGTAAGTCGCTGCTCGGGTTGACTGTCCGGCCCCCGGTTGGTGATATTAGGCCAATGAAAGGTTATGATAAGCGCTTTCGACTGCGTGTAGGAAGTTATCGGATATTGTTCGAAATAAATCATCAAGAACAAGTCATATATATTCTGACGATTGATAATCGCGGTGATATTTATTAATTCACAGGAGAACATTCCCCCAATGTGCTGGAGGGATGTTTTTTTGTGAGATGTGCGCATGCTTGATTCAAAGGAGGGGTCGTTCACCTTCTGCAGTCTATTTTTGCTCACGGTGGGAATTAAATCTGTTTAGATTATAATAAGAATAAGCAAGAGCCCGTGATAGGAGCGATAACACTAGCAAACTGAAATCAATACAGCTTAGGAGGTACATCATGGACGAACTTATCGACAGTATCATTGAATTTCGTGATGAGCGAAATTGGAAGCCGTTTCACAATCCGAAAGACCTGGCTCTTTCGATTACATTAGAAGCCAGTGAGCTGCTGGAGCTTTTTCAATGGAAGAGCGGCCAGGAAGCCATAGACCAGCATTACGCTGACATGCAGGACGAAATCGCGGACATTCTCATCTATACGCTGACGCTTGCGCATGATCTGGATATCGATGTAAAGGCTGCTATCCTAGAAAAAATGAGAAAAAACGCGATTAAATATCCGGCAGACCGAACTAGAGACCACTCAAATCAGTACACTTCGTTGGACGAGTAGGAGGCTGCCATGATTATTTATGAAGCGACGAAGCAGCAATTTATGAGCGACGTAACCGAGGACAGCATCGCGGTGAAAATCCATAACCAGTTCGTGCAAAAGGTCGGCAGGGTTTCGATGGGCGAGATCAATGCCTGGAACAATTCTATGAACTACCTTTATAAAGTGCTGAACACTCCCGCCATTCCGGATGACGCAGGGATCGCTATTGAGTATAAGGTTCCGGCTTCCTCAAGAAGAATCGACTTCATGATTACGGGCTTGAACGAAAAGGACCAGTACTCTGTGGTCATTATCGAGCTGAAGCAGTGGACTAGTGTCGAAGCGATTGAAAATGCGGATGGCATTGTGGAAACCTTTTTTAACCGAACGAAGACGAAGACACCGCACCCATCGTTTCAGGCTTGGTCTTATGCACAGCTGATCAGCGATTATAACGAGTCCGTGCAGAACGAAGCGGTCCAGCTGTACCCATGTGCGTATATGCATAACTATGTGAAAGTCGACAACGACCCAATTTTGCACCCGGTATATGATCCATATTTGAAATCAGCCCCTATCTTTTCCAAGGGAGACGCGCTCAAGTTAAGAGGCTTCATTTCAACTTATATTAAGAAAACGGACAGGAATAAATCGCTTTATCTCATAGAGCATGGCAAAATCAAACCCTCCAAGTCCCTCCAGGATTCACTTGTCAGCATGCTGCAGGGAAACCAGGAATTCATTATGGTCGACGATCAGAAGGTAGTATACGAGGAAGCGTTAAGATTGGTGGAGAAGGCCCAAGCGGGCAGGAAGCAGGTATTGATCGTGGAGGGCGGGCCAGGGACAGGTAAGTCGGTTCTCGGAATTAACCTTTTAGTAGAGGTGACGGCGCGGGAGCTGGTCTGCCAATATGTAACCAAGAACAGCGCACCCCGGGCGGTATATATGAAGCAGCTTCAGCAAAATGTGAAAAAATCAGTCATTGATAACCTGTTCAAGTCATCCGGGGTCTATTACGAAGCGCTGCCTAATGAATTCGACTGCTTGATCGTAGATGAGGCTCATCGACTAAATGAAAAATCCGGGCTGTTCAAAAATAAAGGTATCAATCAAACGATGGAGATCATCCGCGCTGCGCGGTTTTCGGTTTTCTTTATCGACGAATATCAAAAAATCGCCATGCATGACGCTGGCAGTAAAGAACAGATCAGACGCTATGCCGAGCAGATGGATGCAGATATCATCGAGATGACGCTGGCTTCTCAATTCAGATGCAATGGATCCGATGGATACCTGGCGTGGCTTGAGGACGTACTAGATATTCGGGAAACGGCCAATGCGGAGGGATTTGATGTTGACTATGAAATCCGTCTGTTTGATGACCCCAATCAACTAAGAGAAGAGATCTTCAGCAAGAACCAGATGAGCAATAAAGCAAGAATGCTGGCCGGCTACTGCTGGGATTGGAAGAAGGACGGCAAAAACAACCCTGGCGTTCACGATATTGAGCTGGATGAATTTCAGTTTTTTATGAGCTGGAATCTTAGCAATACGACGACCTGGGCTATTGACCCTGAATCCGTAGATCAAGTGGGCTGCATACATACATCCCAGGGATTGGAGTTTGATTATGTCGGTGTCATCATTGGCGAGGATCTGCGTTTTGAACATAACCGTATCATTACCGACCCATTCAAGCGTGCAAAAACGGATAAGTCTCTTTCCGGCTTCAAAACGTTATATAAGCAAAATAAAGAAGAGGCGCTCCAGGCAGCCGATCGAATTATACGAAATACGTACAGAACGTTAATGACCCGGGGGACAAAGGGATGCTATATTTATTGTGTCGATCCTCATCTGAAAGCATATTTCCAGAGACGATTAGCGATTCAGCGCCAGGCGGCGATGATGTGACCTTTTGGAGGCTGCGGGCTCATTAACGCCTGAACGAGGGAAAGAGCTTCAAGAAGAGATCAATAGATCGCGTGAGGACTGGAATACATGAGCAGTGGATATCTTCTTGACACAAATATCAGGGTTGAAAAATGACGCGCGAACAGCATGACTGTTGAAGTCATAGCATAAAATAGATACAATATGATTAAAATATAGCTATCTCTATAAGGAGGGGCTTACATGCTGATTAAACCATCGGCCAGCATTCGTCAGAATTATAATGAAATTGCTGATCTGTGCAAAACCTCAGGCGAACCCGTGTATCTAACCAAGAACGGTGAAGGGGACCTTGTCGTCATGGACATCGAGGCTTTCTCCCGCCGCGAGAAGATGATGAAACTTCGTGAAGATCTGCTGGCTGTTCAAGAGGATCGTATGGCCGGGCGTGTCGGTGTGACACCAGATGAATTGGAGGACTATTTGGATCGTATGATTGATGAGGTTGAACATGGCAGGAGAAAATAGATACAAGGTAATTGTTTCTGACAGAGCCCGGCAGATGCTGGCGACTCATATTCGTTTTCTTGCCGAAAAAAGCCCCGATGCCGCGCGCAGCACAAAAAACGAATTACTTCGAGTTATCCGCAGCCTGGCACAGATGCCTGAACGTTATCCCTTTCTAGAAGCGGAGTTTATTCCCCCGAACAAGTATCATAAAATGTTTATAGAGAAGTGGTATCTAGTACTGTATCAAATTCAGAATGAAATCGTGTACGTAGACCACATTGTAGATTGCAGACAAGATTACAGGTGGCTGATCCGGTAGACAGTAATTGATATAAAACACAATGGTACCCCAGCCATCACCTTAACCGAAGGTGACCAGGCTGAAGGTACCTTTTATTTTTGCCTTCCCAGTCTTTTTGTCTAGCCTGCCGCAGCTCCCTGCATTAAAATGAAAGACATGTGACAACGGCGGACATGTGGGAAAGAAAGAGGCGGGAGTGTGTCGAAGAATGGACGTACCATTTAAGAAAGTGACGGAAGCGACGTATCTGGCAACAGAGAAGAGTGATAAGTACCGGGCGATTCTTCGCCATTTTTTTATACAGCATGAACGGCTGCGGGAGTTTTTATTCCCGGAGGAGGTTTACAACCACCTGAGAGAATCGCCTTATTTCAAGAACTATGGATTGGACGAGCTGCACAGCGACCTAGCCTCACTGGTAAGATGGGGGAACCTGCGTGCGCAGCAGGAGAGCGGTAAGGTAAGGACGATTGAGGAGTTCAAGAAGAAGAGGTTCCGGTATCAAATTACGCCGTATACGGTCGAGTTTGAACGGATGCTGATTCAGTTTGAGCATCAATCTGATCAATTTGGCGGCTCGCTGGAGAAGTCTCATTTTGAACGGATGTACCAAACGCTGCTGAGCATTAAAAAGGCGACCCAGGAATCGGCTGAACAGTGCGCCCAGCTTTGGGATGATGTATTGACCTATTTTAAAAAGATCACCCAAAACACGTCAGATTATTTCGCTTATTTACGAAGTGAGGATGCTTCAGAACAGATGAAATCGGAGGCTTTCTTCCTATACAAAGATCAGTTCACCCGCTATTTACGGGATTTCATTATCAATCTGCAGCGCACAGCCGCTTCCATTCAGGAGGTGATGATCTCGCTGCCGCGAGAGAGCATGCGGACTTTTTTCGAGAAGGTAGCCCAGCATGAGGAGAATGTGTTTCGTTTCGAACGCCTGGGAGAAAAGGAAGACCGTGCAGCGGAGCTGGAAGCGACCTGGCTAAATGTGAAGGCCTGGTTTCTCGGGGATGATGCCGGTGAAAGCCAGTACGACAATGTTCTCGAGCAAACGAATGAAGCGATTCGGCGGATGACCAGAATTATTCAGCGGCTGGGGGAACGGAGTCTGCTGCACCGCAGCCGGAAGGAGGACTATCTGCATCTGGCGGAGTGGTTTTCCAATCTGTCCTCAATGGAGGAAGCACACAAGTTGTCTTCTGTTGTGTTCGGGCTATCGCACACCAAGCATCTGTATTGTGATCATATTCCTACCGATGATATTTACACCGATGTGTGGGAGGAGGCCCCGATGGCTCATGAACGGGTTCCGCGGGTTAGGAATTATCGGGAAAAAACCAGGGCGAATGCGGCAGAGAGCCATCTGGAGAAGAAGGAGCAGACGAAGGAGGCTTATCTGAAGCAGCGGGCTTACGAACAGAAAGTGATTCAGCAGTATGTATCCGGCAGCCGGATCGAGCTGGAGCGCCTGCCTGTCATCGAGCCGTTTGTACGAAAGCTATTTCTAGTCTGGATCGGGAAGGCGATGGCTAAAGCGGACCGTACAATCAAGACAGAATACGGTGACGAAGTCAAGGTAGAACTTGACCGGAGCCGGACCATCCGGCTGCAGGCGGAAGACGGGCATATGGACATGCCGGCCGTAACGCTGCTGTTCAAGGGGAAGGAGGCGCCAAATCATGAGCCTGCGTGAGGATGTATTTGATGAACAGATGTTGGAGGCGCTGGGTCTATTGTTTGAACAGTTCTGGGTTCTGCGTGATGAAGAGCCGGCGGCCTACCGCCTGATCCGGGATCGTGAGCTTAAGCTCAAGAGGTATCTGCAGGACAAGTTCGGGCTGGATCTGATCTTGCATCAGCATTTTGCCAAGCTGGAGAAAATTCCTGTCGAGCCGCAAGGGTGGATGGGCATTCAGGCGTTTCAGGAGCCGATGGATTATGCGATCTTTTGCTGTGCACTCGCCTACACGGAGCAGAAGGGCGTGGACGAGCAGTTTCTGCTGTCAGATCTGACCGAGACCATTCAGGAGCTATATAGAAGTGAGATTCCGCTGGACTGGACGCTATATCAGCATCGGCGCTCCCTTGTCCGGGCGTTGAAGCAGGTGGCTGAGCTGCGCCTGATTAAGACGATTGACGGAAGCCTGGAGCTTTTTCAACAGAGTGAGGAAGAGGAAGTGCTTTATGAGGTCACGGTATATTCCCGTTATTTCATGAGGTCCTATCCGGATGATTTGTTCAAATTCAAGACGATTGAGGCGTTACAGGAGCAGGAGTGGGCAAGGCATCAGGAGGATTACCGGCGCAAACGGGTGTACCGCAGGTTGATGATGACCCCTTTCATGTACCGTAAAAGTGAGGATGACCCTGACTTTGCGTATATTCGGAATTTTCGGAATCGTCTGCGTGAGGACTTTGAACAGCATACTCCATTTCGGTTGGAGGTGTTTAAAAATGCTGCCATGCTGACCCTTCCGGATGCCAAAAAGCGCTATACGTTATTTCCAGATACGAGCGGCCTTGCCGATGCGGTCCTTCATGTAAGTGCGGTAATCCGAGAGCAGCAAGGCAGCCTGTCCGTCAGCGAATTCGGTGAGCTTCGTCTGCCGATAGCCCGGTTTCAAACGATCATTAAAGAAGCGAAAGAGCTTTACGGCCACGGGTGGGCGAAAAAGTACCGTGATCTCTCTCTGGAGGCCCTGTCAAATGAAATTATTGCTGTGTGGGAGGCATGGGATATGGCTTCGCTGCAGGGGGATGAACCGGATATGCTGACCATTTTGCCGGGGGCGGCCCGCATGATTGCTTTTTATCCGAAGGATTATGAACAGGAAGGGGCTGAGGTCTAGTGGCTGCAAAATGGAAGCTGAACCGGGCAGGGCTGTTTAACTTTTGGTATTACGACGATGAGATTTTTGAGTTTGAGGACGGTAAGTTGCTGCTTCGAGGCACGAATGGTTCGGGAAAGTCTGTGACGATGCAGAGCCTGCTGCCGGTGCTGCTGGATGGGAAGAAATCACCTGACCGGCTGGACCCGTTCGGCTCCAGATCACGGCGGATGGAAGATTATCTGCTGGGTGAGAAGGAAGTGTCCCACCGGGACGAGCGGACAGGCTATCTATTCATTGAATACAAGATGGAGGGCACAGACCAGTACCTGACAACGGGGATGGGAATGCAGGCCAAGCGGAATCAGCCCTTGAAGTCCTGGGGGTTCGTCATCACAGACAATCGGCGGATCGGGATCGATATAGAGCTGTACAAGCTGGTCAATCAGAACGGGGAGCGAAAGCAGTTTCCATACTCCCAGACTGAACTAACGAATATTATTGGCACAGGCGGAGAGGTAGCGGCCTCCAACCAGGAGTATATGAAGCTGGTGAACCGGTATGTGTTCGGCTTTGAAACGATCGAGGCGTATGATGATTTGATCAAGCTGCTGATCCAGCTCCGCAGCCCGAAGCTGTCGAAGGATTTCAAACCGACGGTCATCTACGAGATTCTGGAAGAAGCGCTGCCTCCGCTCACAGACGATGATCTGCGTTATTTGTCGGATTCTATTGAACAGATGGACCAGACCAGGCAGCAGATGGAGCAGCTGGAACGAGAGGTCAAGGCATTAACCAGGCTGAAGAATGCCTATGAAGCCTATTCCGAGCGGATCTTTTCAGACCAGGTGAAAGAGTGGAAGCATGCACAGGAACGGTCGCACAAAGAGAATCAACACGTTGGAAGCCTGAAGAACCAGTTGTCTGAGCTTGAAGTGAACTTGGAAGCTACTAGACAGAGGCAGAATGATTTGAAGATCAGAAGAGTCACCTTGAGCGAGCAGGATAAACGGCTGAGAATGCATGAGGTATTCCGGCTGGAGGATGAGCTGCAGCAGAAGCTGAAGGATCAGGATTCACTGAGGCGCGACATTTCAAGTCAAGAGAGCCGGGTAGAGTCTAAAGCGGGCAAAGAGCGGGAAACCCGGAGAAGAATAGATGACCTTGAACTGAGCGTCAATCATAAGGAGCAGCAGCTGCGTGACGCTGTAGAGGATTTGGACTACGAGGCAGAGGAATGTGCCTTCTCGCAGCATGAGCTAAATGTGCAGGACTATGAACGGAATGAAGGTGGACGCTTTAATTTTGATAACTGGAAAAGAGAGCTGGAGCAGCATACGAAGAAGCTCGAAGCGGCTCTGCTGGAGCTGAAGCACCGTGATTTTGTGGTTCAGCAATTCCAGGATAAAAACCGGGAGCTGAGCGAAATCAAGCAGGCGCATGATGACCTGCTTCAAAACGAAGGGAAATGGCAGCGGCTGCTGTCTGAAGAACAGCAGGCCTTGATTCATCAGATTCATCTGTGGCTGAAAACGCATGAGGTTTATCAGGTGGATGATCGTGCTAAACAGCAGATGATGCGGATGGTAGAAGCTTTATATACAGACTACGAGTTTGAGCAAGTGAAAGACCTTTTCACGCCGTTCGTACAGGCGTATGAGGATCAGCTTCGAAACCGGCGTTCGGATTGTACTTCCGAAATCAACAAGGCGGTGGCTGAGCGTGAAGAGCTGCGAACCCAATGGAAGGAAATGCAGGCCCAGCGGGATCCTGAGCCTGAACGGCACGAGGCCACCATAGAATTGCGCAGACAGTTAGAGTCCCAGTCGGTGATATTTAAGCCGCTCTATGAAATCGTGGAGTTTCATCCGGAGGTGCCGGAAGGCGTACAGCGGCGCTTGGAAAGCGCACTGGCTGAAACAGGTCTCTTGGATGCACTGGTGACAACGAAAGATTTAGAGGCCCGGCATGACCGTGTGCTCTTGGCAGAGCCCAAGCTGTTTACAGCGACTTTAGCGGATTACCTGCAGCCGGACACACAGCAGCGGAGTATTCCGGTGGACCGGGTTGAGGCTGTACTGCAAAGTATTGAAATGAATGGAGAGGCTCCGGTTCACTTTACGGAAGACGGAGGCTACCGCTTGGGCAGCCTGCAGGGCCATGCCCTGCCGCTGGATGAGGTGCGTTTTATCGGCAGGGAGGCGAGAAGGCGCTACCGCGAGCAGCTGCTGGCTGGTCTGGAGGCACGGATTGCTGAAGCCGATGAGCAGATAACGTTATATACGGATGAACGCGCGGAGATCGATGACCGACTGCAGAAATCTAAAGAAGCCTGGAGCACCTTCCCCGCGAGCAGCGACGTCAGAACCTGCCATAATGAGCTGAGAGACACCCGAGGAGAGTTGGCACGATGTCATAAGTCCATCAAGAGCATTTCAGATCAGTTGAGCGGGCTGGATCAGAAGCTGCAGGAGAGCAAAAGAAAGCTCTATGATTTGACGCATGGCCTGTCACTAGATTCCAAGACGGAATCGTACCAGCATGCCCTGGATCAAAGTCGGCGGTACGAGAAGCGGTTAAACGGGATTCACCTGGAGCACGAGCATTGGGTCCGGCTGCTGGAGGATCAGCGGCGGGAACGGGAGCAGCTGCAGGACCTGGAAGCGGAAACCGATGAGCTTCGGGGAGAACTGGCCGTTCTGAAGGACAAGGCTGTAAAGCTGGAGCAGCAAATTCAGGATATTATCCGTCAGCAGCAGCTAAAGGGTGCAGAGGAAGTGAGGAGCGAGATCAAACAGGTCGCCCATGATTTGGGTCAGCTGGATTTGGAGCTGGGGCAGCTAACGGATAGCATTCCGAGGCTGGAAGCGAATCAATCGACGGCCCGGGAGAAGCTTGCGGAGAAGCAAGAGCAATACGCGTTCTGGAACCGTATGAGCGTCGCCTGGAGAGAAGCGCTGGAGAGAGAATGGAAGCGTGGAACAATGACGGGCGCTCGTGAAGAACTGAATGACTTGCTGCTGAGTTCATATGTCCAAGTTGAAGCTGCCAACAAGGATAGGTCTGTCCTGGAAGGCGATCTGACGAAACTGTATTATAATCTACAATCGGATTTGACCGAACATAAAATATCACAGTATACAGAAGGGGTTGAGCCTGCTGGCTGGATGAATGACATCGACAGAGATGAATGGCGGCCAGTCGTCGAGCAGTGGAAAGCTAAAACCACCCGGGATTTGATTGAATTTGATCAGCGTGGCGTCAAGATTTCACCTTCAGCCTTGTATGACACGGTTTCCCGGGAGCTGTCCATTCAGGAGACCCGGCTGGATGAGCTGGACAAGCAGCTGTATGAAGAAATTTTGCTGCATTCCGTAGGGCACAAGCTCCGGGCGCGCATCCGCCGGGCCGAGCAGTGGACGGAGCAGATGCGTGAATTAATGGAAAGCCGGGATACCTCTTCTGGTCTCAAGTTCTCCATACGCTGGAAACCGAGAACGGCTGATTCTGAGCAGGAGCTGGACACCCAGGAGCTGGTCACGCTGCTGAAACAGGATGCCCAAGTGCTGAATGAAGAGGATCTGGGCCGAATTACACGTCATTTTCGCTCCAAGATTCAGTCGGCTAAAGTATGGCTGGACGAAAAGGGTGAGGGACAGACCCTTCTTCAGGTGCTGAAGATGGTGCTGGATTACCGCAAATGGTTTTCCTTCGTGCTTTATTATGAGCGTCCTCATGAACCAAGGCGCGAGTTGACCAACCATCACTTTTTCAGATTCAGTGGAGGAGAAAAAGCGATGGCGATGTATATCCCGCTCTTTACCGCATGCTACTCTCGCTATAAGGAGGCGGCTCCGAGCGCGCCTTACATTATTTCCCTGGACGAAGCCTTTGCAGGCGTCGACGAGAATAACATTAACGAAATGTTTGAGATTGTAGAGAAGCTTGGCTTTAACTATATTATGAACTCTCAAGTATTATGGGGGGATTATGCATCTGTACAGTCCTTATCCGTCTGCGAGCTGGTCAGGCCGAAGAACGCAGATTACGTAACGGTGATCAGGTATAAATGGAACGGACAGAGCTTGTCGCTTCAAGTGAGTGAAGAAGAAGGTGGGTATGATGAGCACGAAGCTGGATGAGGCACTTCTCTATTTTAAGCGTAGAAAGGGATTTGAGGTCCTGTTTCTACTTTTTCGCAAAAAATATGAATCACTCGGCAGGTTCGGGGGATCAGCGGAGCTTTCTTCCTTCACGGATGGGGAAATCGAGGAGATTGCGGTGTTCATGGGGGAATCTCCCCATCATCTGATGCGAAAAGGAAAGCTGCTGCTGTCCTCTTTCGAGCATCGACTGCAGCAAACCCGGTATGCCGGAATTACACTGTATGAGTTGCTTGAGGCCTATTGGGGCAAACCGCTTCGATCCAAAAAAGCGCTGAAGCTAGAGCAAGAAGCCGCACGGGTGGAGAGGCTTGAGACTTACAAGATGCTTCATCCCGATCTACTCCCTTGGTTTACCTACCTGGAAAGTAGGACTAGCGATACTCACTGGATTTGGAGGCTGCTGCTTGAGCCTGATTTTGCAGATGAGATGAGCATGATGGCTCTCGCTTTTGCAGGCCTGCCGGCGCGGATGGAGCGGTATCCGCTGTTCAGTCAGCGCATCACCGGCAACCCTCACGCACTGGATCTGTCAGAGCCGCGGGGCAAGTTGTGGATCCATCTGCTGCATGTGATGGCGGACGGACAGGGCCCTCCCCCCTCCAAGGCGGAGGCGCTGAATGAGCTGCTGCTGAAGTATAACCTGCTAAGGGATGACATCCAGAATTTTGTCTCGCAGGCCAATCTTCTGGCTTACGATGATGAGTGCGAGCATCCTGTTTGGAGAGCCGCTGCAGATGAGCAGTGTGTCATGAATATGCCCATGCGGGAGCTGATCAAGGTGAACCGGGTGACTGCGGCCGCTGCGGCAGGGGCTGGGCACGCACCCAGCGTGTACGTTGTAGAGAATTCAGGCGTATTCTCCGCGCTGCTTGATGCCGTGCCGGACGCAAGCCTGGTCTGCACTCATGGGCAGTTTAAGCTTGCCGGCTTATACTTGCTGGACCTGCTTGCGAAGGCCGGACATACTCTTTTTTACAGCGGGGACTTCGATCCGGAGGGGCTGGCGATGGCAGTTCGTTTCAAGGAACGGTACGGTGAGCAGGCTCAATTATGGAGAATGAGTATAGATGACTTTCACGCATCTTCTCCTGTGGTGGAGTTAGGGGACCGAGAGTCCAAGCTGCATTCGCTGCTTGACTCTGAGCTGGGCAAAGTAGCCCAGGCTGTGAAGGAAACCGGCAGAGCTGGTTATCAGGAGGGGATAGTAACCCTGCTTATTGAGGATTTGCGGAATCGAAGGATGTTTAACAACGTTTGAAAGAGCTGAAGAGGTAGACGACAGGAGTATATCTGAGAAGAGTACATCCTATATAAGTAGGAGTGAGAACACTGAAAATCACATGTTACTATGGTACAAGCGGGAATATGGGCTACATTACGTTAAAGCCGCCGGCAATGAAGGAATCAGAGCTCAGCGGAAGCAGTGATAACGAACTATTTCAGCACGTAAATCCTGATGAGATCACAATTCCCTATATAGCCGATGCCAACGTGAGTACATATTTAGATCAGTTAGTCATCGCCCCACAGACGTTTAAAGAAGCTAATGAACAGGGATGCGATATTGAATTTGGTATTGATATGGACCGTGATGGTTACATCACAGGCATTGAATTAACCCTCCTGCCCTCAAAATTCATTGCATTGATCCAATCGCAGGCTTTTAAAATCTATGGGACCATATGGCGGGACAGGAAATTTCATCTCGTCACCTTAGATCATGCGGAGCATGTGTTTAAACCGGAGAATGTCGTCTACAAAATGACGGACAAGGAAGATGCCTTTGTTATTGTAGAGCATGTTGAACCTGAAAATCTCGGTTATCATTATCCAGACCCGGCCCACAGAGGAACTGTAGCTTTGTTTAAAGGCCTGATTTCGGCAAGGGATGATATCTATCCGCTGGAGTATATGAGGGAGCCGGATTTTTGGTTGAAGAGGGACATGTAGCTTAATTCAACTACTTATCACATACATCATTACCTGATGGAACTGGCGAACACAATGACAAAAAAGAAAATAGCCGTGATCGGCTTAGGCAACATGGGCCGGTATAAACTAAAAATGGATTTGGTTTAGCTGGCTCAAAAATCAATTTACTATGACTTAGCTTATACATACAAGTAATCTGATATCAATGAAGTGAGTTATGTAATTCCGTGCATACCTGTAGCTTCTATTATTAGAAGTTGCAGGCATGCATTAATGCAATTAAGGCTATCATGAGAGGAGAGAACAATGCGTAAATTTAGCATGTTTGTTATGATGACGGCGATCATCTTGGCTATTTTTTTCATTAAGGTTAATCCCAAAACCGGGCAACTAATAATGGCTCATCAGAAATACCTAACCTTGAGGATATTCAGGATATCCGAGAATTTGTTTTTAGATTAGATGGAGATACACCCGAACTAAGACAGGCAGTTAAAAATAGTCTAAACAAATTAAGACAAGAATTTCCTGATCACAAGTTCAATGTAATCTTTGGAGGTAAATAAATTATGGCTATCAGCGCATTAATTCTTGACCCACAAAATGATTTCGAAAAGAATTTTTTCATTCCAGTTGCTACGGAATCATTTTTTAAGGAGTGTTGGTTACCTGCAATTGAATCATTAGGGCTACAATGGACAGACCTCTTCACGACAGGTGTTGATGTAGAGGACGAAGATGTACCTCATATCATTGCGGAACTAATACTTATAAAAGAATGGGTAGCTAAAACTTTAGATGAGGAACAAAAAGATAAGATATTTGAAAGGATAGCTGGACTTCAAGATAAATTGCCGCTTGCATTTCAGCGGAAGGATGCAGTTGTATTTATAGGTTAGACTGGTTTAAATTCATTTTATAGTTTGGTGGGGCTACCCAGTGTCGAATGAATCCCTCATTTAACTAGTACCACACCTAACCCATGTAATACCCTAATAGAGACTTCTTTATTTCGGTTGTACGCACATTGGAGTGCTAAGATAAAAATGCATTAGAAAAACACCATCGTATGAAAAAAATGAAAACAAACAAGGACGAGTGACAATGAATCGTACGATAAAGCATTTAAAGAAGAAGCAGTAAGATTAAGTGCAGTCTGGAGCCGAATTGTGTGAATCCGGGGCTGCTTCCAAGACCGGAGGAAATATCGGCGTCGGGAGCGGAAGGACTGACCACAACAGGTGCCGAGTCTCCAGTCATACCCTGCTGTTTAAAGATCAAGACGGTCAGACTCTAGCGGAATTCAGCAGCAGCTCGAGAGTGGAAGACCTGATTGGAGAGTATCAGGAAGATGAGGAAGGTAACGTTACATTTGCTGGTCAGAATAGGTCTAATATTTCCGTTAACAACGACAATTTTAATCAGCTGTTAGAGCAGAACAAGAATCAAAAAGAGTTTTTCACAAGACCAGAAATATTGTACATAATGGTGAAAATAGGAATATTACTCAAGTTCAAGTATCACCCGGGGGTGGGAGACACGGAGGAAGTCCATATGTAAAAATTAGTACAAATGACCAAGGGGTTATAAAAGTAGTAGATGGAACTGAAGATGTATATAAGACTGATGGAAAAGAAACAGCAACTATAATTTTCACAGGAGGCAATTAACTATGGTGTTGTTGAATTCGGCTATTGTTCCATGGAAGGAAATGGGAGGTATTAATCTGTATAGCCACATCAGCGAATTTTATAGCACTATAATAAAACTCACTGATACTGATGTTTTATTTGGTAAGACTTTAGTGAGGTACGAGATTAAAGATGAGGTTTACTTATGGTTTAATTTGTTTAATGGAAAGCTGTTTAAGATTACTGCATTGAAGAATTATACTGGGAAATTATTTAATGAAATACAGATTGGCATGTCAATGGAAGAGGTCTTAAAGATAGAGCCGAGCTTTGAATATGATGAATTTGAAGAAGTTTATGGCAGTCCTAAAGGGATTTATATTGAAACTGAGCCAATCGATAACACAGTTTTATGGATTTCTATATACATTAAAGAAATAGACAATGAAGACTTTGAAAAAGGGAACTGGTAATGTATTTTGATTTAAAAAAATAAAACCGTCTATGTAGACCACATTATAGATTGCAGACAAGATTACAGGTGGCTGATCCGGTAGACAGTAATTGATATAAAACAAATGGTACCTCAGCCATCACCTTAACCGAAGGTGACCTGCCTGAAGGTACCTTTTTACATCCTCATCATTTTTAACTAGCCTGCGGAAGCCCACTCCTTTAAAATAAATGACATGTAACAACGTCTGGAAGAGAGTAAGAGCACTGAAAATCACATGTTACTACGGTATGCCAACGTGAGTACATGATGGTGTCTGGCCGGTTCTTTATTGGAGTGAGGAGGAGCTATGAATGGATCTGAGAAAGCGTATTCAAGATGCTAAGCCCCGGCTTATATACAGTAACCCGTTACAGTCCGCGGAGGACACGGCAGGGTTTGTTTTGGAGGGCTCTGGAAAGCTGTGCTTTGAGCAGGGACGAATGAGAATGGAGCCTGTGCTCCCACCGAGCGAGGGACAGCGTGCTAACTATGTGTTGTGGTGTGATCAAATATTTCCGGCCGACATGCTAGTGACGTGGACATTCAGGCCGCTGAGTGAGAAGGGGCTTGCGATGCTGTTTTTTGCGGCGGAGGGCAAAATGGGCGAGGATGTTCTGGATGACAGACTCCGCCCGCGCACCGGTGAATATGAACAGTACTATGACGGAGACTTTAACACCTACCATGTGTCCTACTTCCGGCGGAATCGGAAAGAGGAGCGGGCCTTACATATTTGTAATCTGCGAAAAAGCGCCGGTTTTCATCTGGTGAAGCAGGGTGCTGACCCGATCCCGAACGCTGCGGATATTCACAGCCCCTTGGATCTGGCGCTGCTGAAGCGGGGTGCTGAGATTGCTTTTTTCATCAACGATCTGGAGGTGTTTCATTTCCACGATGATGGAGTGACGTATGGCGATGTGCTGAAGGGCGGCAGAATCGGCTTCCGGCAGATGTCACCCTTGATTGCGGAATATTCAAATTTTCAAGTGTATGCGCTGGGAGAGAGTTTAGCTTCCGACCAAGGGGATGAGGTGCAGTATGACGATTAAGGGACTGATTGTTGGAGCCGGACATTTTGCAGATATACAGCTTGAGGCCTGGGCGGAGGTGCAGGGAGCCCGCATTGTAGGTGTACTGAGCCGGACGCGGGAGGATGCCCAGCCTCTGGCTGACAAGTATGGGTTAGAAGCTTTCGGTGACTGGGAGCATGCTCTTGATGCGCTCTCCCCGGATTTCATAGACATTTGTACGCCGCCGCCCTCACATCTGCACTACACCCGGCTGGCGGCAGACCGGGGGCTGCCGATCCTGTGTCAGAAGCCGCTCGCCCCTTCGCTGCAGGAGGCAGAGGAGCTTGTTGCTTATTGTGAGGAACGAAGCGTTCCACTGATGGTTAACGAGAACTGGCGCTGGCAGGCCTGGTATCGAGAAATCAAAACGATGATGGATGCCGGTATGCTGGGAGAGGTATATTCTGCGTACATGGCGATGCGTCCGGGAGATGGCTGGGGAGAGCAGCCTTACTCGGTACAGCCTTATTTCAGGGAGATGAAGCAGTTTCTGATCTATGAGACAGGTATTCATTATCTGGATACCTACCGCTATCTATTCGGGGAAATTGAGAGTCTTTATTGCCAGCTTCGTACGATCAACCCCGTCATTCAGGGAGAGGATCTGGCCATGGTGCACTTGAATTTTACTTCCGGGGCAACCGGGCTGTATGATGCCAACCGGGTGACCTATATGGAGCAGGTCCGTTCCCCGGTCTATGGGTGGATGACGCTCGAAGGCACTTCCGGCAAGCTCCGCCTAGAGGAGGATGGAGCCATTTATTTTACGCCTCGGGACGGTCAGGAGAGAAGACATGAATATCATATTCCGGCTAAGGGCTGGAAGGGCGGGTGTACGATCGCGACGCAGCAGCATTTTGTAGACGTGCTTCGGGATGGTGGAGTGTTCGAGACGAATGGCAGGGATTATATGGCCTCGGTCCGAGCGGTATACGCCTGTTATGAGTCGGCCGCGAAGCAGCAGGTGGTGGTGCTGAACCGCAAGATAGATTATAAAATAAAGGAGTGAGAGCCTTCACACTGACAGTATTGACAATAGAGAACGAGCATCCGTTCACATTAAACGATTACGATAACTGGAACGCACCCAGAAGCTGGACTAAGCGGGAGAGCGTGCCGCTATAGAAGGAGGCAAAGCCTATGCATACACAGCATCACCGGCCCAATATTGTATTCATACTGGCAGACGATCTGGGCGAGTGGGCGCTTGGCTGTTCGGGGAATGAGGAGGTAAAGACACCTCATCTGGATCGGCTGGCGGCAGAAGGCATGCGCTTTAGTAATTTCTTCTGCACCTCACCGGTCTGCTCTCCGGCACGGGCTTCTATTCTCACGGGTCATATCCCTTCTCAGCACGGAGTACATGACTGGATTCGTGCCGGCAATATTGAAGCCGCTGGCCTGGAGGAAGATCTGGCCACGCTGCCGAGGTTTCAGGATGAGAGCCTGGCGACGCCCTATCTTGCAGGTCAGACCGGGTATACCGAGAAGCTGGCCGCAGCGGGGTACACCTGTGCCCTGAGCGGCAAGTGGCATTTGGGCAGCAGTCTAACTCCGCAGATGGGCTTTTCCCGTTGGTATACGATTGCCAGAGGCGGGTGCTCTTACATGGAGCCGGATATGGTGGTTGACGGCCAGATTAAGCTGGAGCGGCACTATGTCACGGATCTGATCACCCGCCAGGCTCTGCGGGATATGGAGGATCTGGCGAAGGAGCGCCATCCGTTTTATATGAGTGTTCATTACACGGCACCGCACTCCCCCTGGAATCGGGAGGAGCATCCGGAGGAATATCTCCGCCTGTACGACTCCTGTGAATTTCATTCGGTGCCTGAGCTGCCGCCGCATCCGGATCAAAGCCCGACCTGCCCGCAGGGGCAGGGGGAGGCCAGAAAGGAGCTGCTGCGCGGGTATTACGCTTCGATCACGGCTATGGATGCCGGGATTGGACAGCTCTTGGAGCAGCTGACGCAATTGGGAATTCGGGAGCAGACGCTGGTCATTTTTATGAGTGATAACGGAATGAATATGGGGCACCACGGCGTGTGGGGCAAAGGCAACGGCACCTTTCCTCTGAACATGTACGATACCTCGGTCAAGGTTCCCGCGCTCTTCAGTCATCCGGGAAGGATTCCCGCCGGACAGATCTGTGCGGAGCTGGTCAGCCAATATGATCTGTACCCAACGATTCTGGAGTATGCTGGGATTCATGCAGAGGATTCGGGAACAGAGAAAGAGCCGCGCCCGGGAAGTAGCTTTGTGGGGATTTTGCTGGGCTCGGCTGCGGGAACAGAGTCTGGAGCCTCCACGCACCGGGAGGAGGTCGTCATATATGACGAGTATGGCCCGGTTCGCATGCTGCGAACCGCCGATTGGAAATATGTACACCGCTATCCGTATGGTCCCCATGAGCTATATGATCTCACGCACGATCCCGGGGAGGAGCATAACCTCATTCAAGAGCCGGAGCACCAGGGGCGAATACAGGTATTCCGGAAACGGCTGGGAGAGTGGTTTCAGTCCTATCTTGATCCAGAACGGGACGGGGTTTACTGCGCCGTTACAGGCTTTGGGCAGCTGTCGCGGCTGTCTGCGGGTGATCGGGAGGGGCGGGGCTTTCAGGACCGGCCACATAGCGATAAACGGAATGAATCATGAATATTACGAACATCTCATAAAGATGACTCCTGAAAGGCGGGGTCGTCTTTTTTTGTTGCTTATTTACATAAACGCTACATTCTTTTCATATTGCGCTGACATAGGCTTGGTATTGTATAAACAACAGAGATGTCTATACCTCTTTGGGTTATTTTTTAGATTATATTATTTTTACCATTGGATTTATTGAAGAAATCTAGACAAATGAAGGGGAAATCATGAATGACGCCTGAGCAAGAGACAGAAAGAGAAGTGAAGCTATGAAGAAGCAGCTGCTGGCTGTAGAGGGGACCTTGACCCCGCTCAGCTCCAAAAGTCATATTACATATTCATGCCTGGTAGACGAAGACCCCGCCTCCCTGGACATGGAGTTCAGGTACACGCCCAAGGTGATGGAGGACCCGGAAGCCTCGCGGCTGCTCATTTGGGAAGCGATCGAGAAGTATGAAGCTGCTGAGCTTGTAGAGCTGCGGAAAGCGGAGTGGGAGCGGTACATGCCGCTGCAAAATCTGTTGACCTTGTCGGTCGATGATCCTCATGGCTTTCGGGGGTCCGCTCACCGTCATCCCTCAGAGCAGCGACATATGCTATGTGAGCAGGAAGCCTCTCCCGGATTCCTGGCAGGACCGCTGCCCTCGGGCATCTGGAAAATTACGATCAGCGTGCACTGTGTAGTGACACCGGAGTGCACATATCAGCTTATTGTTCACAAAGGAGGGCAAAGCCGTGATCTGGGTTCCGTTCGAGCTGCACACGCATACACCACATAGTGATGGAAGGCACTCACTGGCGGAGATGTGCAGGGAAGCCGGCAGACTGGGGCTGCAGGGTATTGCATTGACCGATCATAACACGGCGGCAGGGTTAGCGGAGGCCGAGCACATTCAGCAGACAACCGGTGTGGCTGTCATTCCGGGTATGGAGTGGACGACCTTTTACGGCCATATGCTGACGCTGGGGGCACCGTATACCGAGTGGCGGGATCTGGGACCGCGCGATATTCATAAAGGGATACGTCGCGTACATGAGGCTGGAGGCATTGTCGGGATCGCTCATCCGTACACCATGGGAAGTCCGATTTGTACAGGCTGCCACTGGGAGTACGACATTACAGACTGGTCTGACCTGGACTACATCGAGGTATGGCACGGCATGATGCCCGCACTGCGGCCTTATAATCGGCCCGCGCTGCAGCTGTGGGACCAGCTGTTAAATGAAGGCCATCGCATTACAGCCACGGCCGGGCGGGATTGGCATCATTCGGATCTCCTGGGAGGTGCCCCGGCGTTTACGTATATCGGTCTTGAGCATGAAGAGGACCGCTTCTCCCGGGAGAAGGTGGTACAGGCGATCTCTCACGGACGCTGCTACTTAAGCGTCGGGCCACGGCTGCATGTGGAAGCGAGACTCGGCGGGAGGGCCTACTTCCTTGGTGATTGTGTGGACAGCTCAAGTAATATCGGCGGGGAGATGAGCCTGCGGCTTCAGCTGGACTCATCCACGGCTTCCGGTAATCTGGGAGAGCGGGTGGTGGTTACGAAGCTGATTCTTGAATCCAATCTTGGCGAGATCACCGAGATTCCATGGCGGGAGGATCAGAGTGAAGCCGAGCACCTGGTCTCTATAGAAGGTCTGAGGTGGCTGAGAGTGAAGGCGGAGGGACTTATGGAGAGCAGCCCGATCCCTTTGGCGATGACGAACCCGATTTATGTATCGTCCCCTCCCGTGCCTGAACCAGAAAGGGCGGCAGTCTGATGAAGCCATGCCGAATTATTGCACATACCGGCTGTGAGGCTACTCCTTATAATTCAGCAGCTTCCTGTGAAAAAGGCTATAAGGCAGGAGCCGATGTCCTGGAAGTGGATGTCCGGGCGACGAAGGATGGCATTCCGGTGCTTTATCACGATGACGAGCCGGACCTCTCCCGTTATAGCTATGACGAACTGCCTGCAGCCGGTCTTGGTTCCGTTGAAACATTGGAGACGGTGCTGCGTCTCCTGCGAGGAAAGAAGGCGGTATTCAATCTGGATCTGAAGACACTGCCGGCTTATGAAGCCGCGACTAGGGTCATTACGGAGCTGCAGGTCTGGGATCAGATTTATTTCACAGGACTGACGGATGCTCTCGCGGGCAGCGATGCCGCCCGGCATGTGATCTGGAATGCACCGGCTGCAGCGCCTCACCTGACGGATGCTGCCTATGAAGAGCAGACACTAGCATGGTGTCAATACGCCAGACAGTCCGGCTTCGCCGGCATTAATGTTCAGTACGCCTCCTGTCGGACTTCGCTGGTACGCTGTGCCCGGCAGCATGGATTGGCGGTGTGGGTGTTCACGCTTCCGGCTGATCAAGCCGTGATTACGAAATATATGGACATGGGCGTTGATGCGGTGTCTGTTATGGATGTGACCTACTGTAGCCTGCTTCGGAGGGAATGGCTCCATGACCGTCTGGAGGGCAGGTTAAGCGAGAAAATATGAACCTAGTAAAGGAGGGAGGACGGCGGCTGCGCCGTCCGACAAGATGTCCTTAGTGAATGCAGAAAGACAACGAGCCCTGGTCCGTTCAGAGCGACAGCCGGCTTCCCGGCTGGAATCACGCGCTGTATGGTATGTATTCTTGATCCCGTCACTGCTCGGCATCCTGCTGTTCACGGTATACCCCTTGATCGAATCCTTGCGGCTCAGCTTTACCAAGGGCGTTGAGGAACGTTACGTGGGCGGTGCCAATTATGCAGAGGTGCTTGCCTCGGAAACGTTCTGGTATGCCGTCTACAACACGGTGTATATAACCACCTTTCAGCTGCTGATCGCGATCCCGATCGGCTTCCTGATTGCCTGCTTGATCAATGGTCTGCGGCGGGGATCGAATTTCTTCAAAGTGCTGTTCTACATTCCCAATGCCACCTCCATGATTGCGGCCGCGACGGTGTTTCTGGCTATTCTTCATCCGGATGGGCCGCTGAATTATATCATGCAGCTGCTCGGCTTTGAGAAAATCGTCTGGCTGTCCCAGCCGGTTTCGGCAAAATGGGGCGCTGTAGTGCTCTCGGTGTGGCACTGGTTGGGCTTCGTCATTATTATCAACCTGGCCAATCTGCAGGCGATCCCGATTGACTATTATGAAGCATCCTCCATGGACGGAGCTACCCGCTTTCAGCAGTGGTGGTGGATTACGGTGCCGAATATGCTCGGCAGCCTGACCATTCTCCTGGTGCTGGGCTGGATCGGAGGACTGCAGCGATTTGCAGATGCCTTTATGCTTGGCGGATTACAGGGAAGTCCTGCCCGCTCCCTTCACACCGTAGTAGGCTTCATTTTCGAGCGCGGCTTTGGCGGCAATGAGTATGGTATCGCATCTGCGGCCTCGTACATCCTGTTCTTCTTCATCCTGCTGTTCACGTACCTAAATACCAAGCTGCTGAAGATGAAAATTTAAAAGAGGTGAACCATCATGCATAACAGGCAGCACAAATGGAAGACCATGGATGCCGCAACGACCATCCTGCTTGCTGCGGTGGGCTTGATTATGATTTATCCGTTCATCTGGATGATCAGCGTCAGTCTGGAGCAAACCGCGAATCTGGCCCTGCCGTTTCCGCCGCGCCTGATCCCGGAGCAATTCGCGTGGTTTAATTACAAGCTCGTGTTTGAGAACAACGCTTTATTTCTGGCCTATTGGAACTCTGCCGTGGTCGCCTTTTTCAGTGTCATGCTGGGTGTAGCATCGGCGCTGCTGGGGGGATACGCCTTTTCCCGCGGAAGCTTTAAGGGCAAGAGGCTGCTGTATTTCATCGTGCTGGCGACGATGATGATTCCATTCGAAACCCGGCTGATTCCCATGTTTACGATGTTTAATGATCTTGGAATGATCAATACCAAATATCCGCTCATTCTTCCTTCGTTAATTAATGCTCTGGGCCTGGTGCTGGCGAAGCAATTTTTTGACCAGCTGCCCGAAGGCTTGAGGGAGTCCGCCAAGATTGACGGGGCGGGGGAGTTCAAAACGTTCTTTTACATTTTTGTACCGCTGACAGGTCCTATCACAGCTACTGTGGCGATTCTGGCCTTCCAGGACAGCTGGAATTCCTTCATCTGGCCGCTGGTGGTGATCAATGATCAGGATTTGCGGACCGTTCCGCTGTTCTTATCTAATTTCTCGGCAGAGAACGGAGGCCGCCTGGCAGGGATTACGATGGCGCTGGCCGCTATGAGCATTCTGCCGATCCTGCTCGTGTTTCTATTTTTCCAAAAATATATTATTCGCAGCGTTGCTTTAAGCGGCCTGAAGGGAGAGTGATGGACAAGGCGGTTAACGCAGCCGCAGGTGTCACCGCATCCGAGAGCTGTAGCGCAAGGTTACAAATCATGCAGGTCTAAAGAGAAAAAGATTACATTTGTGGAGGGAAACCAATGTTTATGTTTAAAAAGAAATTTCAAGCTTTACGAAGTCCGCTGATGCTGCTTCTGCTGTTAAGCTTTCTGCTGAGCGCATGCAGCGGCAAGGAGGGCGGCGTTTCATCCTCCGACTCCAATGGACAAGCGGCGACCGCTGCCAGCGGTACCGCAGCAGGTGCTGCGGGTGAAGGGCCGTCGGGGAAGCTGAAGGTGCAGATGATTGGTGATTTTGCGACAGAGCAAAAAACCGATGCAATCACCGGAATCACCTCCAAGGGCGTGAACGTGCTGAAGGAGGAGTTCGAAAGAATGTACCCGGGCGCGGAGGTCGAATTTGTACTCATGGGCTGGGACAATTATAACGAGAAGACGCAAACCATGCTTCAATCCGGCGCAGCCGATGTGTATCAGGTGCCGGGGCTGGCTACCTTTGTTGAGCAGGGCCTGCTTGAGCCGCTTCAGCCTTACATTGATAAAGACAGCTTTGATACGAGCATTTACTTGAACGGTCAGGTGGACGGCTGGAGAGCAATGGGCCCGGAGGATCAGCAGCCGGAAATTTACAGTCTGCCATACATCGGTGACGCCCGGCTCATTGTATATGACAAGCAGCTTTTTGATGACTGGGGTGTAGAGTATTTGTCAGAGAAGCCTTCCATCGAGGAAGTGCTGGAAAAGGCCGCCAAGATGACAGGCAAGAATCCAAAAACCGGCGAGCAAAATTACGGGCTTACCTATAATGGAACCGATGCGGCCGACACCGTGATGAATATCAGTGAGTCCAAGGGCGGCCAATGGGGCACCGGATTCCTGTGGAAGGACATGTCGCTGGAATTCAATAGTGACACTATGATTGAAGCGGCGGAGCTGCTGAAGGATGCGAATCAATATGCGCCGGAAGGTGTTCTTGTCAATCAGGGCTCGGAGAATTTCCTGACGGATAAAAATAACATTGCCATTCATTTGCGCGCCGCTCCAGGCTTCATCAACATCATTGAAACCTTTGGTACACAGGACCGCTACCAGGCTGCGCTGCTCTTCACCAACCCAGAGCTGGGCATGGGCGGCATGTTCGCCGGAAGTCCGTTTGCGATCGGGCAGAACAGCAAGAACAAGGATCTGGCGTGGGAGTGGCTGAAGTTTAGCAGCAGTGAGTTTTTCCAGAAATATATGTGGGAAGAGCAGCGTTCGCAGAGCATGCCGGTCATCAAGGCCGCTGGAGATTGGGACAGTGTGAAGGCATTGCCGCAAATGGATATTATTTTGAAGCAGATGAGTCAGCTGTGGGCGCCGCGTTATCCGTACCGTTCCGGTCAGCCGCGCTATATTTTGTCGGAGAATGTACAGCGTATTCTGCTGGGCGAGCTGACGGCGGAAGAAGCACTCCAGAAGGCACAGTCCGAGTCGGAGAGCTGGCTGAAGAGTCAATAACACTCTAAGAAAAGGTGGTATGCTCCATGCTGAAGAAAACCTGGTTATGCCTGATGCTGTTGACGATGCTGGTAGTGCCATTAGCGGGCGCGGCGTCTGCTTACACGAGTAACAATTGGATGGGGGAAGTGAACGGCTCGCTCTCGCTGTCCTCCCTCACGATCCCGGGAACGCATGATTCCGGTGCTTTGTACGAGCCGGTCTACGGCACAGCCAAGAATCAGGATCTGACCATTGCGCAGCAGCTGTCCATCGGGGTCAGGTATCTCGATATTCGTACAAGACATTTTAAAAATGCGTTTGAAATCCATCACGGTGCCGTGTATCAGCAGCAAAATTTCGACTCAGTCTTAAACACCGTCATTTCCTTTCTGAACAGCAACCCGACAGAAACGGTCATCATGAGTGTAAAGGAGGAGCACACGGCGGCAGAGAATACGCGTTCTTTTGAAGCCACGTTTAATGCCTATACGAGCAAAAACCCGGGAAAATGGCTGCTGACTGACCGCGTTCCCACCCTGGACCAAGCTCGGGGAAAAATTGTGCTGCTCCGAAGATTCTCTGCGACCCAGCTGCCCAAAGGTCTGGATGCAACAGCTTGGAAGGAGAACACCACCTTCACCATCCAGAACACAGCTGCCAATCTGAAAATCCAGGACTATTACAAGGTATCGGACAAGGCGAAGAAGTGGAATGACATTCAGAGCATGTACAATGAGGCCAAGAACAGCAACCCTTCATGGCTGTATATCAACTATACCAGCGGGTACAAGCCAGGCATTTTCGGTATTCCGGACATCCGGGATACGAAGGATTACGTCAATCCCAAGGTGCTGGACTTTTTTACGGCAAATACGCGCGGGCGGTTTGGGATCTCGGCGATGGACTTCATCACCAGCGAGCATGCCTCCAAAATGATTGCCACCAATTTCTAGAAAAGAATATTCTCACAGGAACGTTCCGGTACGCCGTGAGGTGCCGGAGCGTTTGTGCTCCTGCCCGGGCCGAGCCGACCCGGCTTGGCTCGGCCCGGGTGGGGAATGTTGACAAGGCAGAGAGAACATATGACAATAAGCTCACAGAAGATGATGTCTAGAGGTGTTAATACAAATCACATGAATGCCAACTCGAAGTCGATGCAGGTCAAGCAGCAGCTGATGGAGCTTATTGATCAGGGCGTTTACCGTGTAGGAGAGCAGCTCCCTTCTGAAATTCAGATGTCCAAGCAGTTTCAGGTGAGCCGCGAAACCTTCCGGGGCGCACTGAAAATGCTGGAGGAGGAAGGGCGAATCCTGGTCAAGCATGGTGTCGGTACCTTTGTTATTCGTCCCTTGCCGCCGATCAAGAGCACTTTGGAGCGGCTGTACAGCTCTGGAGAAATGATCCGATCCGCGAACTTAACCGAGAGTGAAAGTATGATTTCCTTGACGAAATCACCTTGTCCTGAAGAGGCCGCCGAGCGTCTCGGCATTGCAGCGGGCGACGCGGTATACATCCTGAAGCGGATTCGTAAAGCGAATGATGAGCCGGTGATGCTGTCCGTCAATTACTTGCCGGCGGCGCGTTTCGGGGAGGGATTTGAGCAGCATACCTTTTCCGGCTCCCTGCTGAAGTTCGTCGAGGATACCTTAGGAGTCACCATTAATCGCGCCGATACCGAAATTGCGGTGCCGCTGCACATTGACCGAAACTGTCAGCAGCTGCTGCAGCATCCGCACACGACGGTACTGCTGCTGAAGCAGCTGCACTATGATGAAGGAAACCAGCCTGTGTTTTATTCCCAGGATTATATGCGCAACGATGTATTTACGTTTCATCTAAGACGTACGCGGTAAATAAGATCACCCTTGGCCTGAAATACGGGCTGGGGGTGATTTTTTGTGTTGGGCTGGGGATGCGGGATCGCGGCGAACGAGTGCGAAAAACCGAACTCGATGCGCGCGCAGCCCGCTTTCGGGCCGAACGAGTGCGAAAAACCGAACTCGATTCTCGCGCATCCCGTCCCCGCGCCCAACGAACGCGAAAAACCGAACTCGATGCGCTCGCGGCACGCCCCAGCGCCCAACGAGTGCGAAAAACCGAACTCGATGCGCCCGCATCCCGCTTTCGGGCCGAACGAGTGCGAAAAACCGAACTCGATGCGCCCGCATCCCGCTTTCGGGCCCAACGAACATCAAAAACCGAATACGATGATCCACGGCGGTAGGTTTGGAGTAACTGAACACCAAAAACCGAACTCGATATTCGCGCAACCCGGTTTAGCGCCCAACGAACATCAAAAACCGAACTCGATGATCCACAGCGGCGGGTTTGGAGTAAATGAACGCGAAAAACCGAACTCGATGCGTTCGCAGCCCGCTTTCGGGCCGAACGAGTGCGAAAAACCGAACCCGATGCGCCCGCAGCCCGCCCTCGCGCCCAACGAACACCAAAAACCGAACTCGATGCGCGCGCAGCCCGCCCCCGCGCCGAACGAACGCGAAAAACCGAACCCGATGCGCCCGCAGCCCGGTTTAGCGCCCAACGAACATCAAAAACCGAACTCGATGATCCACGGCGGCGGGTTTGGAGTAACTGAACACCAAAAACCGAACTCGATACTCGCGCAGCCCGGTTTAGCGCCCAACGAACATCAAAAACTGAACTCGATGTGCGCGCAGCCCGCCCCCGCGCCCAACGAGTGCGAAAAACCGAACACGATGATCTACAGCGGCGGGTTTGGAGTAAATGAACGCGAAAAACCGAACTCGATGTGCCCGCATCCCGCTTTCGGGCCGAACGAACGCGAAAAACCGAACTCGATGCGCGCGCAGCCCGCCCCCGCGCCCAACGAGTGCGAAAAACCGAACTCGATGTGCGCGCAGTCCGCCCTCGCGCCCAACGAGTGCGAAAAACCGAACTCGATGTGCGCGCATCCCGCCCTCGCGCCCAACGAGTGCGAAAAACCGAACTCGATGCGCTCGCGGCACGCCACCGCGCCCAACGAGTGCGAAAAACCGAACTCGATGCGCCCACAGCCCACCCCCGCGCCCAATGAACATCAAAAACCGAACTCGATGATCCACAGCGGCGGGTTTGGAGTAAATGAACGCGAAAAACCGAACTCGATGCGCCCGCAGCCCGCCCCCGCGCCCAATGAACACCAAAAACCGAACTCGATGTGCGTGTAGTCCGCCCTCGCGCCCAATGAACACCAAAAACCGAACTCGATGATCTACGGCGGCGGGTTTGGAGTAAATGAACACCAAAAACCGAACACGATAAGCTCGCAGCCCGCCCTCGCGCCCAACGAACGCGAAAAACCGAACTCGATGATCCACGGCGGCGGGTTTGGAGTAAACGAACGCGAAAAACCGAACTCGATGATCCACAGCGGCAGGTTTGGAGTAACTGAACGCGAAAAACCGAACTCGATACTCGCGCAGCCCGGTTTAGCGCCCAACGAACATCAAAAACCGAACTCGATGATCCACGGCGGCAGGTTTGGAGTAAATGAACACCAAAAACCGAACTCGATGTGCGTGTAGTCCGCCCTCGCGCCCAATGAACACCAAAAACCGAACTCGATGATCTACGGCGGCGGGTTTGGAGTAAATGAACGCGAAAAACCGAACTCGATGCGCGCGCAGCCCGGTTTAGCGCCCAACGAACATCAAAAACCGAATACGATGATCCACGGCGGTAGGTTTGGAGTAAATGAACACCAAAAACCGAACACGATGATCCACGGCGACGAGTTTAGAGTAAATGCGACCATTCTTGTAAATCTGACAAATAATTAACAAATAAAGGAACATATTTTACATAGAGTGAAATCTTTGTAAATTATACGAATCTATAATCGGGTAGATGTCATTAAAGCATAGGAAGGATGAAGGTAGAATCATGAAGCTTTTTCACAGAAAGTGGCTGGCTTTGTTGTTAAGTGGTGTCCTCATGCTCTCGAATCTATGGATTGTGGCACCGCAGCAGGTGGAGGCGGCACCGGGCAGCGCGCTGACGGTTGCGCAGGCGATCGCTGGGAACAGTGGCACTGCGACAGTGGAGGGGTACATTGTCGGACATGCTACGGGCTCCAAGACGTCTAACTTTACAGCTCCATTCGGCAATGATTACAATGTTCATCTGGGAGATGCGGCAGGAGAAAGGGATCCCGGCAAGCTGTTGAATGTACAGGTTTCGTCAGGGTACCGCAGCGAATTTGGTCTTCAGAGCAACCCGGAGCTGATCGGTAAGAAGATCAAGGTGACGGGACAGCTTGCGTTATACAACAATTTTCCAGGCTTGAAAAGCCCGACGGAGATGGTGTTCGCGGAAGCACCCGGCGATCCTGGCGATCCCGGCAATCCCGGCACAATGTCCATTGCAGCAGCACGGGCACTGCATGACGGCGAAGCCGCCATCATTACAGGGGTTGCTATAACAAAGTCGGGCGCTTTTGGCTCCAAAGGCTTCTATGTGCAGGATGATACCGCAGGCATCTACGTTCAGCAACAGAGCGTAGAGGCGGAGGCCGGCAGCAAGGTGACGGTCAGCGGCATCAAGTCGGTGGACAGCGCCAGCGGCGAGGTGCAGCTTCAAGCGACAACGGTACAGATTACAGGGACAAGCCCGATACCGGCCCCGGTGGGAGTAACGCCGGCGACGGTCAGTGCAGATACCTACGGACAGCTGGTAAAGCTGACGGGAGTCACTGCCCAGCAGGTCAGTGATGAGGGCACATCCGGCTCGTTTTCTTTCTATGCAGCAGCAGATGGGGAGCAGGTTCGGGTGTTTGTAGACTTCCATACTGGCCTTGCCAAAAACACAGTGCAAAACGGACAGGAGGTCCATGTTACCGGAGTCGTGACTCCTTTTGAAGGCGGACTGCAGATCAAGCCATCGAAGGCTGGTGATATCCGTCCGGCTCTGACGAACGTTTCCGGCAAAAAAATCCTTTTTGACAATACCCATGGACAGACTGCCGGCGCGGCAGATTGGGTTATTGACGGAGCCTTTTCGGATTTTGCGGATGGGCTGAAGGATCTCGGCTTCACCGTTGACCAGCTGGAGCGCACGGCTCCATTTAACTTCAGTGAGCAGGCCATTACGCTGGAGAAGCTTCAGGAATATGATGTGTTTATTATCGGGGAAGCGAACATTCCCTTTAAAGCGTCGGAGCAAGATGCATTGCTGCAATATGCTCAAAACGGAGGCAGCATCTTCTTCATCGGCGATCATTATAATGCAGACCGAAATTATAACCGCTGGGATTCCACCGAGGTGTTTAACGGTTATCGGCGCGGGGCCTTCGGTAATCCGACCAAAGGCATGACAGCAGAGGAAGCAGCTTCTAAAGCCATGGAAGGCGTAACGAGCACAGACTGGCTGGGCACGAACTTCGGCATCCGGTTCCGGTTTAATGCCTTGGGAACGATCGAAAGTGGTCAGACGGTGGTGCCTCCGAGCGATGCTTTTGGCATCACAGAGGGAGTAAGCGTCGTTGAATCCCACGCCGGCGGTACGCTGGCCATTTTGAATCCGAAGATTGCCAAGGGTCTGATCTATATGCCTAAAAATGCACCGAAGTGGGGACCTGCGGTAGACCAGGGGGTCTACAACGGAGGCGGCATCGACGAAGGTCCGTATGCGGCCATTGCCAAGGTGGGGGCCGGCAAAGCCGCATTCATTGGCGACTCCTCTCCGGTAGAGGATATCACGCCAAAATACCGCCGGGAGGACAGCGGCGCTGTCAAGAAGACCTATAACGGCTTCCTGGAAGAAGGCGATAACAGCGAATTTCTGCTTCAAACAGTAGAGTGGCTGGCTGTACAGGAGGACTACACGACCTTTGAAGGACGGGTGGAGCTGAGTCCGGTTACACCGCTGCTCAGCTTTGAGACTCCGGCTGCATCGACAGAGCCGCAGCAGGAGCCGTGGAGCAATCCGACGGGGGGCTACAAATGGTATAATCCCGCTACCTTTGCCCCGGGCTCGTATGGATCAGGTCAAGCGCCGCCCGAGAAGGTGGAGGTGCCCGGCATTACCTCGATCGCTGAGGCGAGAAAATATCCGGTGAGCACGACGCTTACGGTCGAAGGGGTCATTACGACGACTCCGGGCTCTTGGGGTGCCAAAGGTTTTTATATCCAGGACGCTACCGGCGGCATTTACATGTATCAAAATGCGGGCAGCTACGCTCTGGGTCAGAAAGTGCAGGTGACCGGAGATGTCAATGTGTTTAGCAGCGAGCTCCAGCTATCCAATATATCCCAAATAACCGTAACCGGTAACGGCACCCTTCCCCAGCCGAAGGTGGTTTCAACTGTAGATGAGAGCCATCAGGGACAGGTAGTGAAGCTGAACGGCGTCAGTATCCAAAATATCGTAAAAGCAGACAATTACGGCACTCTTCAATTCAATGCTGTAAAAGGAAGCAGCAGCACGCTGGTGCGAATCGATAACCGCACTGGAGTCAACTACAATACCTTTACCGCCCAGTACAAAGAAGGGGATGTGCTGGATCTGACGGGAATTGCAAGTGTTTTTAACGGGACCTATCAGCTCAAGCCGCGCTCGGCAGAGGATGTTGTGTATACAGATAACGCATCGGAGGAGCCGGTTGCGGTAGAGCTGATCGGCCTGAACGATCTTCACGGCAAAATCGATCAGCATTACGAGCTGGATATTACTGGAGATGGCATTATGGACGGAACCTACGGCGGGGCTGAGTATATGGCAGCGTATATCCGTCAGCGTCAGCAAGCACAACCTAACACCTTGTTTGTCGGAGTCGGTGATCTGATTGGCGGCAGTTCACCAGTATCGGCTCTGTTTCAGGACGAGCCGACCGTAGAAATTCTGGATGCTCTGGATATGGCCGTAAATACCGCCGGCAATCATGAATTCGATGAGGGGACTACGGAGCTCTTGCGGATGGTAAACGGCGGAGATTACCCGCATGATGACGTGAACCGGGCGTACGGCGGTATGGAGCATGCACTGCTGGCGGCGAATGTGGTCTGGAGATCCGGAGAGTCGGCAGGCGAAAGTATTCTCCCGGCTTATCACATTGAAGAGGTAGAGGGTCAGCGGATCGGATTTATCGGGGTTGTCACGGAAGGCGCAGCAGAGATGGTGATGCCCTCAGGCATCCAGGATATCGAGTTTACGAATCCGGTCAACGCCATCAATAAAGCGGCAGCCGAGCTGAAGGAGCAAGGCGTCCGTGCCATCATCGTGCTGGCTCACAGCGCTGCCTCACAGGATGCTGCAGGTCGCATTACCGGCGAGGCTGCAGATTATGTGAATGGGATTGATGCGGAGGTTGATGTTATTTTTGCCGCGCATAATCATGCGGTCGTGAATGGCCTTCTCGGCAGCACCTTAATCGTGCAGGCGTCGGAATATGGCAAGGCTCTGAGCCGGGTGAAGCTGAGCCTGGATCCGGTGACCGGAGATATTGCAGAGAAGAGTGCGGACATTCTGTGGGTGGATCATGCCGGTGTTGAGCCGGACCCGGAAGTAAGTGCCATTCTGGACAAATATGAGCAGCAGGTTGCTCCCCTCTTGAATGAGGTCGTTGGCACAGCGGCGATCGATATGGAGGGCGGCTATGCCGTTAAAGGCGAGGTTGGGGACAATGCGCTCGGCAACCTGATCGCAGACAGTATGGCTTGGGCGATGGAAAGTGATTTTGCTATGATGAACGGCGGCGGCATCCGCGATCAGCTGAATGCAGGAGAGATTACGTTTGGCGAGTTGTTTAATATTTTGCCGTTTAATAACGTGCTCGTGAAGCTGGAGATTCAGGGAAGCGATCTGGTGAAGATGGTGAATGCCCAGATGACCAGCCTGTACGGGCCGGATTTCAGCATCAGCGGATTCAAATATACCTGGGATGGCAGCACGGCTAAAGTAGTGGACATCACGCTGCCGGACGGAAGTGCCATTGATGCAGATCGGGTGTACACCCTCACGGTGAACAACTACATGTCCACATCCACAGGCGCTAAATACAAGCTGTTCGGTGAGCTGGGCAACAATCCGGTCATGGGACCGGAGGATCTGGAGGCGCTTGTAAGCTTCATCGAGAGCTTTAAGGAGCCGATCCGTTATGAAGCGGAGGGACGAATCTCTGAAGTAGGCAGCGGAGGCAGTGAGTTCGGACCTGTCGTGACCATTGGAGAAGCCAAGCTGCTGGAGGACGGAGCTGAAGTGACGGTGGAAGGCGTCGTCAGCAGCAAGCCGGGAGCCTTCGGTTCGAACCACAGCTTTTACCTTCAGGATGACAGCGGCGGCATTCAGGTATACACCTACGAGAACCCGGGTGTGAGCGTCGGAGATCGGCTGAAGCTGAAGTCGCAAAAAAGCACATACCGCGGGGCTTATCAGCTGAACGGCATTGCGGAATTGCAAGTGCTGGGACAGGTGCAGCTGCAGCCGCAGGCGGTAAGCACCCTGACCGGAGCGCAGGAGTATGAGCTGGTAACGCTTCAGGAGGTCAAGGTCGAGCAGCTATCCGCCAAGGACGGATACGGCAATTTCAGCTTTAAGGCGGTACGCGATGGCCGCAGCGAGAGCATCTATGTAGACAGCCGCACTGGCATCACTTATGAAGCCTTTAAGGCCGAGGTGACGGCAGGGGATGTGCTGCATATCACGGGGATCGTTGTCCCTTACAATGGCAGCTTTCAGCTGAAGCCCCGGAGCATGGAGGATTTTGCAGATGCTGACGCTACGGCTCCAGATGCATTCCTGGTGGGTTCACCGGTCTTTACCGACCTTTCAGGCAAGCCGGTAACGGCGCTGCAGCGGGATCAATTTATTCAAGTCGGGAGTGTGATGACGAACCAGAGTGGTGCAGAGCAGCAGGCCGCTTTGATTATTGCGCTTTACGACAGTAAGAACCGGCTGAAGAATGTGTCGTACGTGGAGAAAAAAGTGGCCGCCGGCCAAACGGAATCCTTGAAAGCCGGCTTTAGCCTGCCGAACAATGTTAAAGGCTACGTGATCAAGGTGATGGTATGGGACAGCTTCAATGGCATGAAGCCGTTGTCGGAGGCGGTTCAGTTCCCGAATGAAGAGCAGGATACGGTGAAGCAGTAACGGGATACGAGGCACAGAACAGGGAGGATTTTATGAACAGACCCATAACACGGCTTCAAGCCCGCATATGTATGGCGATGATGGTGGTGCCTGTAGCGCTGTCAGGCGGAGGGAGTGCAGCGGCTGAGGGTGCTGCAGCAGGTTCAACGTCTCAGGGAGTCATGATGAATACAGGATACAGCAGCGCCCGGTCTGGTGTTTTTGCGGCGGCAGATCTGTCCCCGAACGCTTTGTCCGCAGTCGCCCAGGTGGATGCTGCATCCGGCACAGTGAGAATTACGGGGACGGTCTCCAAAGGGGCAGGTCAGCCGGTTACGGTCATGGTCATCCGGCCGTCCGGCGGTATAGATTATGTGGATCAGACCTCTAGCAGCAGTGACGGACAATATGAGTTTCAATATGTGCTGGAGGAAATGAGTCCGAGGGGGACCTATCTAGTCAAGGTGGGAGGCAGCGGAGGAGACACATTGGTAACGACGGAGTTTACGTATTCAGCGATCTCCCAGCCCACTCCGCCGCCAGTGAGTGTACCGGAAGCGCCTGGCGCGCAGCCCACTCAGCCGTCACAGCCGCCTGCTGTTCAGCCGGGCCCAGTCCCGTTATATGTCGTAGATGCTTCCAGCCTCAGCGCAGTCAATACTGCGGGGCCGGGGCCGGTCACCATAAAGGTGCCAGCAGGGAATGAGGGAGTTAAGCTGCCGTACAATGCAGGGGAGCTCTTGGGCAGCCGCAGCCTGATTATCCACAGCGGCGCGGTCAGCGTCGAGATCCAGCCGAAGGTGCTCTCTGATCTGGTCAAGCTCAAGGCGGGTGAGAGTCTGGAGGGGGCAGCCATATCGTTTATCGTTCAGGAGTTGAATGTATCAGAGGCGGAGAAGCAGCTGCCGCAGCGCACGGCCGGAACCTGGATGACAACAGCCGGACAGGTGCTGGATCTGGATCTGGCGCTGCACACGCAGTCCGGCACCGCGGTCAGGCTGTCATCCTTCTCCGAACCTATTGAGGTGTCTTTCGGCTTCGATGAGAATCGTGAGAAGCGTCTGATGGGTGTCTACTACTGGAATGAACAGCAAGGAGCATGGGAGTATATGGGCGGAGCTCTGGACACAACAGAGACGCGCCTGATCGCGAAGCTTCCCCACTTCAGCACCTTTGCAGTTCTGGAATACCATAAAGCGTTTGCGGATGTACCAGCCGGGCACTGGGCTCAGGAGACGATTACTACGCTCGCGGCCCGGCACATCGTCTCCGGGGTATCGGACACCATGTTCGCTCCAAGCCGGCAGGTGTCCCGGGCTGAGTTTGCAGCGCTGCTCGTTCGCACGCTTTCCCTTCAAACTTCAGGTAGAGTCACCCATTCCTTTCAGGATGTGCCGAGTTCATCATGGTTTGCTTCTGAAGTAGCAGCGGCCTATGATGCCGGACTCATCCAGGGCAAGTCGGCCAAGGCGTTTGAGCCGCATGCCGGGATGACCCGTGAGGAGATGGCGGTCATGCTGGTTCGGGCATACGAGCTTTCCCGCGGCGCGTCTGCAATGTCTTCCTCCACCACCAGGTACGAGGATCAGAACGAGATTGCATCGTGGGCCCAAGCACATATTAGCCGTGGAACCGCAGCCGGGCTGCTGAACGGAGCCGGTGGAAGCCGCTTTCTGCCGAAAGCCTCCGCCAGCCGCGCAGAGGCCGCGCAGGCTGTTGCGAACATGCTGATGGCTCTAGAAGGTTAAGAACGAAGCAATGAGGAGAGGATTTAGAAAGGAGCCGCGGGGTTGAAGCGGCTCCTTTATTTAGGTTAGTGTATAGTTGATTTAGAGATGAATTAAGGCAGGAGAGATGGATATGGCCAAAACAATTATAGAAAAGCTGAACCTGCATAAATACGAGCACGCCGCCGTGCTATTTACCCCGGAGGGGGAGGACAGCCTGGCGTCCTTGACAGCCGCAGACCGGGCATTGAAGCCTCAGGTGTATGATATGATTTTTGCGTTCTGTCTGGATCTGAGAGCCTTGCAGGAGCTTGTCGCAACGGTTATTGACCGGGACTGTATCCGAAAGGGAGGGTATTTATACGCCGCTTATCCCAAGAAAGGCAATCGCGTATACGACTCTTATATTCACCGGGACACGCTGTTTGAGGGACTGGGAGCAGATCCGGAAGGGTATATCGGGTCAAGCACTATGAAATTTAGCCGGATGGTGGGCATGAATGACGTCTTTACCGTGGTCGGCTTCAAAAATGAAGGCACGAAGAAGGCCCGATCCTCCTCAAAGCCCAGCCAGTCCGTCGCCGATTACATTGCGATGATACCGAATATAGAGCAGGATTTGAGCGGGGAGCCGGAGGCGCTGGCCTTCTATCAATCGCTGACTCCCGGCTACCAGCGAGACTGGGCGCGTTATGTCTACAGTGCCGTGCAGGAGGGAACAAGAGCCAAGCGGCGGGAAGAGATGAAGTCGGTATTAATCCAAGGCTTCAAGAGCATAGAGCTCTATCGGCAAAATAGCAGATGATCCTGCTGCTGCCAACAGGCAACAAGCATGTCTTATTCAGGGCATACGCAAAGCCCGGCAGCAGCACTTGGTTTTTGTAGACCTGCGCGTGGATTACCGGCAGCATTCGTTCGCAATACTGGTGCTGCCGGAGCGGGATTTACATAATTTTTTGATTCGTGTCGCTTCTTCAATGATGTCATCCACGCTGTGGAAGCTTTCGCTTTGATTGGTGACAACGGCAATGGATATGGACACCAGCGGGATCTGGCCGTAGACGCCAGAGCGCCCATCACCCATCACGTAATTGTTCTGGAGATCTTCTTGCTTGTACAGGCTGCTCTTGAGTGCTTCAAACTGTTCGATGACCTGACTGCAGGAGTTGGCGTAGCTGTGATGGTTCAAAATGACGATGAAATCATCCCCGCCGATATGTCCCAGGAAAGAGCCGGGTCCTTGAAACGCCTCCCGCAGCAGATTGGCCGTCGCCTGGATCAGAACGTCGCCCATCTTGAAGCCGTAGCTGTCATTGTACGATTTGAAGTAGTCGAGATCAACGTACAGCACACTGAACTGTTCCAGCAATACGGTCTTCTGAAGCTGCTCATCAATCATATGATTGCCCGGCAGTCCAGTCAGCGAATTGAGATAGGCTGCTTTCTCCGCCCGGATGTCGGCGACCTCCAGGAGCAGCCTGCGAATGCTTACAGCACCTAACAGCTGGTCTTCCCGAAGGACCAGTACGACATCATACAACTCCTCCTCTGCCCGGTTCATCGCCTGAAGGCTGACATCAATGATGGATTCGCTCGCATCCACGACAAGTGGACAGCGGTTCATAATCAGCTTGACCGGGCGCTGAATGTAGATGTTATAGCCATATTGAGTTCCCACATGCTGATAAAACCGGTTGCGTGTCAGCAGAGCAGGCTTGCCGGTCTCCCCGACAACAGCGATGCCTTCCAGCCTGTGGCTCTGCTTGAACCATTCGTCTGCAACCCGGCAATTGGTATCCGGGGAGACGACGGGAATGGTCTCGGCAATGTCGCCGATTTGTGCCAGCGTCAAGTCGACTCTCCTCCTCGTCAAGCCTTTCATTACGAACGGGCATCCGGGCCCGCCACGGCTCTGCTCACATCGATGTCTTCTCACAGACAGGCAGTGAAGCGGTCTGCAGCTCGGTAGCCGGTCGTCCAATGGCATAGCCCTGCCCGTATTCAATCCCTTCCTGTTGTAAAAAAACAAATTCCTCCCGCGCCTCAATGCCTTCTGCAATGATATGCGTCCCGGATTCCGCAGCAAACTCCTGCAGCAGCTTGACGATCCGCTGTTGATTTGGGCACTGGTGGACGTTTCGGATCAGCGATTTATCCAGCTTGATGAATTCAGGCTTCAGGCTCACAATCGCCTTCAGGCTGTTATAGCCAGAGCCTGCATCGTCAATAGCCACGCGAAAGCCTTGGGCGCGGTAATGGTACAGGATGCGTTCGAATTCCACGTAATCATGGACCGCCTGCTTCTCGGTCAGCTCGAAGACTACCTGCTTCGGCGACAGGCCGTATCTGGACAGCAGCTGCAATGTTTCACCACTGCGATAGTTGGTATCCAGCAGCACTTGAGGATGGATATTGATGAAGATCACAGTATCTCGAGGCTTGTCCGAACGCGTTAACGCAGCGCAGAAGCGATTAAAGGACAAATCCCGGCTGGCACGCTCAAAGGCAAATACCTGATCGGTATGTCCAATAAAATCATAAAAAGCTTCTGTATTCGGAAACAGAGAAGAGGCCGGCGGACGGTTCAGCACCTCATAGCCGAGAGGACTGCCCTCCTGCAGGCTGATGACCGGCTGAAAATACGTCGTCAGCGATTGGTCCCGGATCATCCCCCGCAGAGCATGATAACGTTTCAGAGAGACCATGTACTGCCGGATGACGTCAAACAGGTAAGTCATAGGTTTATTAACACCTGGAGAATTCTGTGAAGAAAAGAGATGTGTTTTCATAATCCATCCGTCCTTTTATGCCTGAAGAAGCGAGGCGAGGTTCATGTTGTTTTGCCGCTATAGCCTTATACTATCACTATGTATATCGCACCGTGTTAACAGAATGTTAAATTCGAAAGGCGTAAGGAAGAAAAATAGAGCTGCATTCGCAGCAACGTCAACGCGTTCAGAATACGAAATGGAGGATACTTTTGAAAGACGGGACTCTTGCTCTATAATAGAAAAGCTGGCTCCATAAAGCTGCACAGGAACAAGCATCCACAGAACAGGAGAACGTTCAACATGAATACCATTCGAAAAATGGCCGTGATCGGCCTCGGACACATGGGCAAGCATATGATTCACCGGCTATTGCCTCAATTTAAAGGCCAAATCGAGCTGAGCGCCATTTGCGACAGCCATGAGGAAAGACTGCGCAGAGAAGCCGCCGAGATCGCAGACAGCCCGCGCCTATACACAGATTACCGCCAGCTGCTGAATGAAACAGAGCTGGATATGGTATACATTGCGGTTCCGCCCTCCCTGCATGAGAACGTGGCGAAGATCGCGTTCGAGAAGGGGCTCCACGTATTCTGTGAGAAGCCGCTTGCGAACAGTCTGGAAGAAGCGAGAGTCATGACCGCCCTCGCGGAGCGAAGCGGAAAGATTCATGCCGTTCATTTCTCACTTCCGCTGGACCCGGCTGTGCTGAAGATGAAAGCGCTGCTGAAGGAGAGAGCCATCGGCGCGATTGCGGGCATGAATTTGTTCCTGGAATTCCCGCAGTGGCCCAGAGCCTGGCAGCATAATGCGTGGATTACATCCAGGCAGCAGGGCGGATATTTGCTGGAGGTGGGAATTCACTGGATTCAAATGATTCAGCAGGTGTTCGGACCCATCACTCATGTCCAGAGTCAAGTGACGTTTCCCGAAGATGCCTCCCAGTGCGAAAGCCTTGTGCGCGCTGTGCTGCGCCTGGAGGACGGCACGGACATTCAGTTGTCAGGAACCGACCGCCGGGAAGGTGATGAGCGAGTCTCGCTCGTCATCCATGGCGAAGAGGGGAGAATCGCCTTGGAGAACTGGCGGGACCTGCAGCTTGGCGGCCCGGCCGAAGCGGAGATGCAGCCGGTGCCATTGGATGATGTCTCTAGCCCGCTGCCAATGCTCAAGCAGTTTCTGCAGTGCATCAAGGGTGAACCCGGTGTCATCTTTAACTTCCACGACGGCTATAACGCTCAGGTGATCCTGGAGGCTCTGCGTCATCCCGGTGAGGGCTGGGTGGATGTACGGGATCAGCTGCTGGGTTATTCCTCTGCCGAGATGTAAACGGATCATCAGCAGGCATTCCGTCTTCTTGGCCTATGCCCACAATACTTTATCCAAAAAAGCTGACGTCACGGCTCGACGTCAGCTTCTTGGCGTTCTTCAGACCAAGACCATGCCTCAGTTACGATACCCCCTCGGCATCGGCAATGGAGACGGCAGGTATTCTGCGCTTGATCCGTACGGCGCCGTAGTACAGCGAGCCAAGCAGCAGCCAGCTGAAGCCAAGCAGGAGCGAATCAAGGTCCAGCAGGGTAATCAGATACAGAATAAATCCGGCGCCCAGAAGCGGACAGAAGAACCGAAGAAGCAGGTTTCTCGCGCCCCGCTGCTTCTCCCGGAGGATATAGTGGGAAATGACCGAAAGGTTGACGAATAAGAACGCAGTCAGAGCACCGAAGCTCACGAATTTGATCGCGGTGTCCAAACTCATAAACAACGCAGATAGCGAGATGATGCTGACCAGCACGATGTTGAATACGGGCGTGCGGAATTTAGTGTGAATGGAGCCGAACGTCTTGGCAGGCAGAATGGCGCTCCGGCCCATCACGAACAGCAGGCGGGAGACAGTGGTCATGGAGGACATGCCCTGAGACAACACAGCGAAGATGACGACAAAGGTATAGATGGAGGCCAGGCCGCTTCCGCCGATCGCCTGCATGAGTTCGAAGCCCGCCGACTCCGCATTAGCGAAGGTGAAGGACGGGTACATTTGCTGAATCAAATACGCCGTTACAAAATAAATCGCGCCCGCGATCAGAACGATGGCCATAATGGCGCGGGGGATCGTTTTCTTGGGGTCCTTGGTTTCTTCCGCCATCGTGGTGACCGAGTCGAAACCGAGGAACGAGAAGCAGACGAGGGAAGCACCGGCAAGGATGGTGGAGAAGGATACGCCGTCCGTTGAAGGCAGCGGATTCCAGCCTGCACTCAGGCCATATTCCGTTGCATTGTATACAATCAGTCCGCAGAAGCCGGCAATGAACAGAATCTGCATCGTCACGAACACCTTGTTCAGGTTGGCGGAGGATTTAATTCCGATGATATTCACGACCATAATGACAAGCGTTAACGCCAGAATCCAGACAAAGGAGGGCACTGTGGTGAACTGGGCATTCAGGTTAATGCCGAACATAAGCACAGCCACGATACAGGAGAACAGATAATCCAGCAGAATGACCCAGCCGACCAGAAAGCCGGTAAAGGAATTCATGGATTTCGTGACATAGGTATAGGCGGAGCCCGATACCGGGAACGCCTTTGCCATCTGCGCATAGCTGGCCGCTGTAAAGATAATTGCGATAAAAGCCAGTACATAGGCAGCCAGCATCATCCCTCCGGAGCCTTCAGAGAGTACCCCGAAGCTGGTAAAAAAAATCATGGGAGACATCCAGGCCAGCCCCATCGTCACCACATGTGTCATGGAAAGATTGCGTTTTAAAGTGATCTCTCTTGGCATCTTTCATTCCTCCTTGTTATTGTCGTTCGTCGGCGGCAATGATTTTCTCGTGTTATATAATTTAACATTGTTGCAGGTAACGGTTCAAAAGACAACAACATTTTTTTCATAAAAATTAAAATACAGCCTTCGAATTTCAAAAACTCATGCAAACCACCCCTTTTTTCGCCTGAAAAAACATTTTTATCACGATATTTACTCTTTTTAATTGTTGGTTGCCTGCAATCTATGTTAGGATAGTTAACACAAGGACAACAAAAGTGAAAATAAAAGGTTTTCTAGGGTTCCGGGCTGCCAGGTGCAGCCGTCTGGTCCGAGAGAGAACGCATCGGGTGCCAGTGCCGGTGTACACGGCGGGACAAAAGCCCGGGAGAATGCATCAAAAGTTATCTTTTGACGTTCTTCCGGGCTTTTATATTTGAATAAGGGAGGCCATTCTCATGACAGCAGTGTTCAAGATGATGATTCCAGCGGGCGGTAAATGGTCCGCACAGGTAGGTCGGGGCAAGCAGATCCGAATCACGGCACAAGGAGAGCGGGCTAATCTGGCCTGCATGCTGTACAACGCCAAATCTCCTGCTGAACGCTACAATATGCCGGATACCCTGAAGGCACAGCATACTGCGATGCTGACTGCCGGTCATGTGCTGATGAGTGATCAGGGAAAGGTGCTGGCATCGATGATCCAGGACGAGGTGGGCTGGCATGATTCTCTTTCGGGCTACACGACGAGACGGGGCACGGATGAGAAGTACGGGTGGACTCGTTACCAGACGGAAGGGAATAAGTGGTACCGCAGCGGAGAAGAGAATTTCAAGGTGGAGCTCTTCCGCCACGGCCTGACAGGCAGGGACATGGTAGCGCCGGTTAATTTTTTTACAAAAATCGTATGTCAAAAGGATGGGGCCATGCGCTATGTAGAGCAGGCGGTGGCTCAGCAGACCGTGATCCTTCGAACAGAGATGGAGGTGCTGGTTGTATTCTCGAATACGCCAAGCCCGCTGGATCCCTCCGAGCACTATCTTATCGCTCCCATTGAGATCGAGATTTTGGACGCAGAGCCTGTGAAGGAAGATGATATTTGCGTGAATCGATGCGGGGAGAACCGCCGGGCATTTGAAAATACATGGCATGACAATGCGCTGTTGAAGGGGGCTTATTGAGATGGAGAACCTAAGAGCGATGGAGGACAGACGGAGCGTGGAGGCTGCCGTGTATGATCAGACGATTTTGGCAGGGGACGGATGGATGCATGATCTGCTGCCGGGTCAGGTGCTTCGGATCGTCGATGTGGAAGGCAATCAGGCCGTAGATACGCTGTTCTATTCAACAGAAGATCCTGCGGATCACTATAGTGCAGTGGGGACGATCACAAGACAAGGCAGCCTGTATCTTACGACAGGCTCGGTGCTGGTTGCTGAATCCGGGCGGGAGCTGCTGAAGATTACGGCCGATACCTGCGGACGTCACGATACGATCGGGGGCGCTTGCTCGGCGCAGAGCAACACGGTCCGGTATGCCCATGACACACTGCCGATGCACAATTGCCGGGACACCTTCATGCTCATGCTGTCAGAGCGGAGTTCGTTTAGCAAGCGGGATTTGGCACCTAACGTGAATTTTTTTATGAATGTACCTGTGACGCCGGAGGGAGGCCTGACCTTTGAGGATGGCATTTCGGGACCGGGCCGGTATGTCGAGCTTACCGCTTTGGCTCCGGTAACCGTGCTGATCAGTAACTGCCCGCAGCTGAACAACCCGTGTAACGGCTACAACCCAACCCCTGCAAGAGTGCTGATCTGGGATGGAAATGGAGAAACAGGCGAAGGAGGCGAGGTCCATGTTTAAGAAGGTTCTGATTGCTAACCGGGGCGCAATTGCGGTTCGGATCGAGCGTACCCTGCGTCAAATGGGAATTCCATCGGTGGCCGTGTACACCAAGGCGGACCAGGACAGCCTGCACGTCTATCAGGGGGATGAGGCGGTGCAGATCGGGGAAGGCCCGGCCAAAGAAAGCTATATCAATGCCGAGCTGATTCTGCGTACCGCACTGGAGGTAGGTGCTGATGCGATTCACCCGGGTTATGGATTTTTGAGTGAGAATGCTGAATTCGCCAGGTCCTGTGCCAGAAACGGCATTACATTTATCGGTCCGTCTCCGGAGCATCTTGAGATGTTCGGACTGAAGCATACGGCGCGCTCCATGGCGCAGGCGGCAGGTGTGCCTCTGCTCCCCGGCACTGCATTGATTACAGATGTGGAAGCAGCGGTTCGTGCTGCGGAAGAGATTACTTATCCTGTGATCCTAAAAAGCACAGCCGGCGGCGGCGGCATCGGGATGCGAATTTGTGATCATGCCGAGGCTCTGCGCGAGGCGTTCGATGCGGTAACCCGGCTCGCGATGACGAACTTTAACGATGGCGGTGTGTTTTTGGAAAAATATGTGGAGCGCGCGCGGCACGTGGAGGTGCAGATCTTTGGTAACGAGTATGGGGAGGCGGTGGCTCTCGGTGAGCGTGACTGCTCTGTGCAGCGAAGAAATCAGAAGATTATTGAGGAAACCCCGGCCCCCTGCTTCCCGGATCGGCTGCGCCATCGCATGCATGAGGATGCGCGCCAGCTGGCGCTTACGGCAGGCTACCGCAGCGCGGGAACGGTGGAGTTCCTGTATGACCCTGAAGACGAAAAATATTATTTCCTCGAGGTAAACACCCGACTGCAGGTGGAGCATGGCGTGACCGAGGAGGTGCTCGGCATTGATCTGGTGGAATGGATGATCCGGGAAGCTGCCGGTGATCTGCAGCAATTAAGTGCGAAAGCAGGGACGCCGCAGGGTCACAGCCTTCAGGTCCGGCTCTATGCCGAGGACGCGGTGAACAGCTTCCGTCCCAGCGATGGCATGATTGATCAGATTGTATGGCCGCGCAATACGCGTGTGGAAACCTGGATTCAGAACGGCGTGCAGGTTACGACGCTGTATGATCCTATGCTTGCGAAGCTCATTGTGCATGCTCCTGCCCGGGATGAAGCTATTCAGGCGATGATGACCGCCCTTGGAGAGCTGCGGGTGTACGGGGTGACAACCAATAAGGCTTATATTGAAGGATTTTTGCAAACCCCGGCTTTTCAGGAGGGGAAAGTATATACACATATTCTGGATGGCTTCATGCCCACCGAGCTTGCGATTGAGGTGCTGGACGGCGGTGTTCAGACCACGGTGCAGGATGATCCCGGCCGGGTCGGATACTGGGATATCGGGGTTCCACCGTCTGGTCCAATGGACCGCCTGGCCTTCCGGACCGGGAACCGGCTGCTTGGCAATGACGATCAGGCTGCAGGCCTTGAAATGACGCTGCGCGGCGGGGCGTACCGATTCCGTGCAGATTTCAGAATCTGTCTCACCGGTGCTGACATGCAGGCGACCATAGACGGGGACAAAATCCCGATGTATACGCCGATACCTGTGAAGGCGGGGTCCACGCTCACTCTTGGCGAGGCGCAATACGGTATGCGAGCCTATCTGCTCGTGGGCGGGGGCCTGGATATGCCGTTGACCCTTGGCAGTGCGGCTACCTTTACACTTGGCGGCTTCGGGGGACATTCCGGCAGTGCATTGCGAGCGGGTGCGGTGCTTGGCGTCCATCCCGGCCCGTCTGAAGATAGCGCGCCGCTCCTTGCCGGGCTGCCACCAGCCTCGGTACCTCAGCTCGGCCGGGAGTGGAATATTGGCGTCATTCCGGGCCCGCATTGTACCGCGGAGTATGTGCTCCCGGAGTACTTGGAGCAGCTGACGACAACTTCGTGGGAGGTTCACTTCAACAGCTCGCGCACCGGCGTCCGGCTCGTAGGTCCCGCACCGCTGTGGGCTCGGGAGGACGGCGGGGATGCCGGACTGCACCCCTCCAACATTCATGACAATGCCTATGCGATAGGTGCTCTGGATTTGACCGGCGACATGCCGATTCTGCTCGGTCCGGACGGACCGAGTCTCGGCGGCTTTGTCTGTCCGGTGACCACAGCCACAGCCGAGCTATGGAAGCTCGGACAGCTGCATCCTGGCGATCATGTTTCCTTCACGCTCATCACCGTGGAAGAAGCAGAGCAGCTGCGCCGTGAGCAGGAAAGCTATCTCAGCACACTTGCGAATCATCCGGCCTTGCCAGCGCTTCCGGCACAATCCAGCGGAAACTACATGCCGCTCCTTGCTTACGAAGAAGAGGGTCGCCGCTTTCCGATGGCCATCCGCTGCTCCGGAGATGAGAATTTGCTGATTGAGTATGGGGAACGCGAGCTGAATCTGCTATACCGTTTTCAAGTGTATGTGCTGATGCAGGCTATTGAAGACAGCGGCCAGATTCCATATATCGAGATGACCCCGGGCATCCGTTCCTTGCAGATTCATCTGGATGCATCCAAGATGACGGTCAAGGAAGCGGCAGTCATGATTCTGGGACTGGATCAAGCTCTGCCTCCGCTGGATTCGATTGAAGTACCATCCCGGATCGTTAAGCTGCCCTTGTCGTGGGATGATCCAGCAACCCAGCTTGCGATTGAGCGTTATCAGCAGAACGTGCGCCCGGATGCGCCTTGGTGTCCGAGCAATCTGGAGTTTATCCGCCGGATGAACGGTCTCGGCTCGCATGATGAAGTTGCAGAGGTCGTGTTTAATGCCTCCTATCTTGTGATGGGGCTTGGAGATGTGTATCTGGGTGCGCCGGTAGCTGTTCCGCTGGATCCCCGGCATCGCCTCGTAACAACAAAGTATAACCCAGCGAGAACCTGGACGCCGGAAAATGCCGTTGGCATCGGCGGAGCCTATCTGTGCATCTACGGGATGGAAGGACCAGGAGGCTATCAGTTTGTTGGCCGGACGGTACAGATGTGGAACAAGCATCGCGAAACCGTTAATTTTGAAAAAGGGAAGCCTTGGCTGCTGCGGTTTTTTGACCAGATTCAGTTCTATCCGGTGACTCAGGAGGAGCTGCTGCAATACCGGGAGGATTTCCCGCGCGGGCGCTTTGAGGTTGAAGTGGAGGAGACGACGTTCCGTCTAGGCGATTATCTGAAATGGCTGACGGACATTCAGGAGGAATCCTCGGTCTTTCGGAATCGGCAGCAGGCGTCATTCCAGCAGGAGCGGGAGCGGTGGAGAGAGCTGGGAATTGCGGAATATGTGTCGGAGGCTGAATCGGCTGGATCCGAGGAGCAGGAGCAGCTGCCTGAAGGCAGTGTCGGCATTAACAGCTCCATGTCCGGCAGTGTTTGGAAGGTGCTCGTCAGTCCGGGGGATGAGGTGCGAAAGGGAGACACTCTTTTAATAGAAGAAAGTATGAAAATGGAGTTCCATCAGGTGGCCCCGTTTGACGGAATTGTGGCTGCCGTATACGCCAATGCCGGGGCCGAGGTTAAAGCTGGCGACTGCATTGTCGCATTATTTCCGGTCGAGAAGGAGGCGATGGTCTAATGTCTGTGCAAGCTGTGCCTCATGAATTGACGATTGACTCTCTGCAGCAGGGATATCGAGCCCGTGCCTTTACACCGCAGGAGGTCATGGAAGCTGTAATCCTGCGGGCAGAGCGGGACCGCGAGATGAACATCTGGATCACATCGCCTTCTCTGGAGAACCTTGCGCCTTATCTGGAAAGGCTGCAGGAGCTGGAGCCGGCGGAGCATCCCTTGTGGGGGATTCCTTTTGCCGTGAAGGATAATATCGCGGTAGCCGGGTGGCCGGTTACCGCAGCCTGTCCGGCATATGCCTTTACGCCGCAAGAGTATGCCGGGGTAGTAGCGCGGCTGGTGTCTGCCGGAGCTATACCTGTAGGCAAAACCAACCTGGACCAGTTCGCGACTGGTCTCGTGGGCACACGCAGCCCATACGGCGATACGCATAACGCCTTGCTGCCCGAGCTGATCAGCGGCGGATCAAGCTCCGGCTCGGCCGTTGCCGTTGCCCGGGGTCAAGCCGCTTTTGCTCTTGGAACGGATACCGCCGGATCGGGACGTGTACCGGCAGCGCTTAATCGGCTTGTGGGCTACAAGCCGGCTGTCGGGGCCTGGCCGCTGAGCGGTGTAGTGCCGGCATGCCGCAGCATCGACTGTGTGAATGTGTTCGCACACCATATACAGGATGCCGCGGTGGCAGACAGCATATTGCGCGGACGGGACCCGGACGATCCTTTCTCCGTGGACCGGCCGCTGGGACGCGCTGCTTCTCCCCAGGTATGGCTGCTGCCAAAGGGTCCGCTGTCATTCTATGGTCCCTTCGCCCACGAGTATGAACAGGCATGGGAGCGCACCCGGGACCTTCTGCAGCTTCATTTCGCTGTGGAGGAAATGGATATCAGCTTGCTGCAGGAGGCAGCAGCGCTGTTGTATGAAGGGCCGCTTGTGGCAGAACGCTGGTCTGATCTTGGTGATTTTGTTGAGGGACACCGCGGGGAGGTGTTCCCGGTAACCGAGAAGATTCTGCGCACCGGGGCCAAAGCAGAGTTCAGTGCAGCAGCCCTTTTTCAAGCGCAGCATCGTTTGGCGGAAATCAAGCATATTATTGCGAAAGCGCTGAGTGGAGCCGTTCTGCTGCTGCCTACCTGCGGCGGTACGTGGAGCCGGGCACAAGTGCAGCAGGATCCGATAGGCACCAACAATCAGATGGGGCTGTACACGAATCACTGTAACCTGCTGGATTTAAGTGCCGTTGCCGTGCCGTCTGTCGATGCCGGTCCGCAGCTGCCGTTTGGAGTCACTTTATTTAGTGTACCGGAGGAGGAAGGGCAATTGACAGCCGCGGCGGCTCAGTTCCGCAGCCTGGTCGAGGTCGTAACCGTGGCTGTCTGTGGACTGCATATGAGAGGCTTTGCGCTGGAGCCGCAAATGACCGGACTGGGTGCAGTGTTCCTGGAGGAAAGCAGAACTTCCCCGACGTATGAGCTGTATAGGCTGCCTACTGTTCCTCCGAAGCCGGGGCTGGTTCGGGTCGCAGAAGGGGGTGCCTCAATAGCGGTTGAGCTGTGGAGTATGCCGCAATCCTCTCTAGGAGCGTTCACCGCCGGCATCCCCGGTCCGCTGGGGATCGGAAAGATTGAGCTTGACGATGGCCGCATTGTATCAGGATTTATTTGCGAAGCTTATGGGACGGAAGGAGCCGTGAACCTCACCGAATACGGTGGATGGCGAAAGGCGATGGACATGGCGAAAGCCTGATCAGATGTGAAGCGCCCGTGGTGCAGCTGTGCTGCATGACGGGCGCTTTTTATAGGGGGATGACTGTATGATGTGCCAACTTGTCTGCTCCACACTGTGCGGGGGACGCGCCTCGCTTGAAGCGCGCGCTGTAGACTGTGCGGCGAGCACGCCTCGCCTGAAGCGCGCGCTGCCCCACCGCGTGCGGCGGTCCCGCCTCGCTTGAAGCGGGCGCTGCCCCACATTGTGCGGCGGCCCCGTCTCCCTTGAACCGCATGCTGCTCCATCCCGTGCCGTGAACACGCCCTGGCTCATACTCTAACGGTTGCCACAGCGCTTATTAATGGCTATTCGGGAGTAAACTAATTCTAACGGTTGTGAGCGTGCTTATATGATGGAATAAGTCGCTGAAAGGCATCAAATTACCCAAATAACTCGTCTAGCAACCGTTAGATTTAAAGTAACCGTGGATTGGACCAATTAACGCTTGTGGCAACCGTTAGAAGGGCTAAACGCTCCGCCACACTGTGCGGCGCGTCCGCTTCGCTTGAAGCGCGCGCGGGCCCGCATCGTGCCGCGAGCGCGCCTCGCCTGAACCGCGCGCTCCAGACTGTGCCGCAAGCACGCCGTTCACGAACCGCACGCTGCCCCATCCTGTGCGGCGAACACGCCCTGGCTCATGCTCGCTCTAACGGTTGCCACAGCGCTTATTGATGGCTATTCGGCAGTAAACTAATTCTAACGGTTGTGAGCGTGCTTATATGGTGGAATAAGTCGCGGAAAGGCATCAAATTACCCAAATAACTCGTCTAGCAACCGTTAGATTTACAGTAACCGTGGATTGGACCAATTAACGCTTGTGGCAACCGTTAGAACCCTTGTACCACCCGTACCGCGGTCCCGCCTCGCTTGAACCGCACCATGCCGCGACCCCGTGTCGCGAGCCTCCCTCGTTTGAAGCGCGCGCTCCAGACTGTGCCGCAAGCACGCCGTTCACGAACCGCACGCTGCCCCACCGCGTGCGGCGAGCACGCCCTAGCTCATGCTCTAACGGTTGCCACAGCGCTTATTGATGGCTATTTGGCAGTAAACTAATTTTAACGGTTGTGAGCGTGCTTATTTGGTGGAATAAGTCGCGGAAAGGCATCAAATTACCCAAATAACTCGTCTAGCAACCGTTAGATTTACAGTAACCGTGGATTGGACCAATTAACGCTTGTGGCAACCGTTAGAAGTGCTAAACGCTCCGCCGCACCGTGCCGCAGCCCCGCCTCGCTTGAACCGCACGCTGCCCCATCCCTTTCCAGCCAGCTCAGAGCTAAACAGGGTAAAAAAAGAACCTGACATCCTCTTCAAATCTACAATTTTGATATCAAAAATTAATCCTTGTCATCCGATATACATAGTTGTCCTTTCTCATCTCAGGAACTGGATTCACTTGCTTTAAGTGGGAAGAGAGAGGCACAGGATTGGATATCTATAGACAAAAAGGGGAAAGAGCCATGAAGCTACTGCGAAACTTATCCATCACCAAAAAACTGATGATCCTGATCCTGATCAGCGCCTTATCGTTAATCTCTGTTGGCATGACGGGATTAGCGTATATTACAAAAATGGCGGGGGACTCGGAAGCGATGTACAAAGACAGCCTCCTTCCGCTGAGTACGATCATGCAAATCCAAATTCAGGCTAAATCCAGTGACGCGGTGCTGCTTGAAATGCTAATGTCCAGCAGTACCAGAAAACATAAGGAGCTGCAGGAGGATCTGTCGGGATTACAGCAGGACGTCAGAGCAAAGCTGGCCGAGCTGCAGCAGAACAACCTGCGCAAAGAAGAGGCCGGGCTGATGCGGGAGCTGATGAATTACATCCAGGCCCTGGAGGAGAGTAGGGAGCAGGTTATGGCCTTGATAGCGGATGACAAGAAAAGCGACGCCTATCTGCAGTACCAGGCTCTTGTCGAGTATCGGGGAGACCGGGTCAATGCTGCGCTTGAAGAGCTGCAGCGCCTGAAGGTGGATTATTCCAGCGCGATCAATGATCGCAATCAGGACAATGTGAACCAGGCGATAACGAGAGTGATCTTGGCGAATATCATTACGCTGACGCTGCTCATCGTCATTGGATACACGATAGCACGGATGATCGTTAGACCGCTGAAGGAGGTTAGGCGGATGCTGACCATTGCCGAAACCGGAGATTTCACGGTAAAAGGACAATATCAATCCCGAGATGAGCTGGGGGAGCTCACTGCCTCCTTCAATCAGATGAGTGCCAAGCTTCAATCGGTGTTCGCTGCCGTTCAGGATTCCTCGATGTTGGTCGCTTCCTCTTCGGAGCAGCTTAGTGCAAGCGCAGAGCAAAGCTCTCAGGCTAGTGAGCAGGTCACCCTTACGATCCAGGAGCTGGCGGCGGGCACAGACCGGCAGGTGGAGATGATCGAAGATGCTTCCCATGAAATGAACACCATGACAGCGTACACCCGGTCCATTGCGGATCAGACGCAGCATGTGAAGAACGACGCATTGCACGCTTCTCAAATGTCTCACGAAGGAACTGCGGCCATTCAGGATGTCAGCGTCCAGATGGGGTCCATCTCGAGCAATGTGAACGGATTGTTTGAGGCAGTCCAAAGCTTGAGTACGCGGTCACTGGAAATCGGACAGCTGGTAGATATCATTTCTGATATTTCTTCCCAGACGAATCTGCTCGCCTTGAATGCATCCATTGAAGCCGCTCGCGCCGGAGAGCAGGGTAAAGGCTTTGCTGTCGTTGCCAGTGAGGTAGGCAAGCTGGCCGAACAGTCGGGCAAGTCGACAAAGCAGATTACAGACATGATCCGCCAGATCCAGCGAGATACGGAGCATACGATCGACACGATGAGAGTTACGTCCGGAGAGGTTCAGCAGGGCCTGCATGTTGTACACCAGGCGGGACAGACCTTCCATAATATAGAAAACGCCGTCAGCAATGTCGTTGGCCGTATTGAGGAGATCGCGAGCACCCTTTTGAAGGTTGCCGAAGGAATCCAACAGGTAAATACCCAGTTCACGGATGTAAGAGCCGTGTCCCTGAATTCGGCAGACCACAGTCAGGGAATCTCTGCCGCCGCCGAAGAGCAGCTGGCTTCCATGGAAGAGATTACCTCCTCATCCCAGGCGCTGGCCGCCTTGGCCGAAAATCTGCAGAAGCTTATTCAGCAGTTTAAGATTTAAGGCTGCAGCTGTCTTTGTCATCCTGTGGTCACCATGGCCCGAGCTCAAGCTTTCACTACAGTTCCAAAAAAGTGGTACAATCATGCTAGTGATGAAAACATCATACACCTTGAAAAACGTATGAAAGGGAGATGCTGCATGGCTGGCCAATTAGCACGAGCTCAAGTGGATGAAAAGACGACCTGGAATCTGCAAGATATTTATGAAACGAAGGAAGCCTGGACCCTTGAATTGAACGCTGTTCAACAAGAGGTATCGCGAGTGACCCAATACGAAGGGAAGCTGCATACAGGGGCAGCGGTGCTCTTGGCATGTCTGATTGAGCAGGAGCAGCTGCTGGCCCGAGTAAGCCGCCTCAACGCATACTCGGATCTGCATCTGGCGGGCGATAGTACGTGTACTGAGTATCAGATGGATGCCGCAAGGGCACGGGAAGTCGTCGCCAGCATACAGTCGGCGCTTTCCTTTGTAAACTCGGAAATTCTTGCGATGGATGAGGGCGTGCTGGACCGGTTCATCGAGGATGAGCCCGGTCTGCAGGAATTTGAGCGCAGCCTGAGGCTGCTGCTGCACAACAAGGCCTACCGGTTATCGCCGGACACCGAGAAGGTGTTATCGTCATTTCGGGAGGTGCTGACAGCCCCATACCAGATCTATGAGCGCGGCAAGCTGGCAGATATGAGGTTTTCTAATATAGAGAATGGACAAGGCGAGCAGGTACCGCTGTCGTTTGCCCTGTATGAGAATAAATATGCAGAGTCACCGGATACGGCGCTGAGGCGACATGCTTTTCGCAGCTTTAGCCAGACCTTGTATCAGTACCGGAATACCTTCGCCGAGACCTATGCAACCGAAGTGAAGCGACAAGTCATTGAAGCCCGGCTTCGGGGGTATCCATCAGTGACCGAGATGCTGTTAATGCCGCAGCAGGTAACCAAAGATATGTATAATCAGGTGCTGGATGTTTTGCAGCAGGAGCTGGCCCCTCATATGCGGAGGTATGCGGCATTGAAGCAGCGGGTGCTGGGACTTCATGAAATGACGTTTGCAGATCTCAAGGCGCCCCTGGATCCGGATTTCAGCCCGGGTATGACGTATGAGGAAGCGGGTGAGCTGATTAAGGAGGCTTTGTTCATTCTAGGACCGGAATACGGCGAGATTGTGGAGGCTGCGTTTCGGGATCGCTGGGTCGATTATGCCGTCAACACGGGAAAAAGAACAGGGGCGTTCTGCCGCTCCATTCCAGGCATGCATTCTTACATTCTCATCAGTTGGACCGGCAGCATGAGGGGGGTATTTACGCTCGCCCATGAGGTTGGTCACGCCGGACATCTCATGCTGGGGGCGCGGTATCAGCGGATGACCAATGCCCGGCCTTCGCTTTTTTTCATTGAAGCTCCTTCGACAATGAACGAGCTGTTGCTGGCAGATCATTTGCTCGAGCGATCCGAGGATCCCCGAATGCGCCGCTGGGTCATATCGCAGCTGCTCGGAACGTATTTTCATAACTTTGTGACCCATCTGCTGGAAGGGGAGCTGCAGCGCCAGGTTTATGATCTGGCATCCCGGCAGGTTCCGATTACAGCTAACCTCTTGGGGGATGTGAAAGGGGGCATTCTGTCCGCCTTCTGGGGGGATGCTGTCAAGATTGATGATGACGCCAAGCTGACCTGGATGCGTCAGCCTCATTATTACATGAGCTTGTACCCGTATACCTACGCTGCTGGCTTGACCGCTTCTACAGCGGCAGCGAAGCAGATCCGGGAAGAAGGCCAGCCGGCCGTAGAGCGCTGGCTTGACGTGCTGAAGGCGGGCGGCTCCCGCAGCCCCTTGGAGCTCATGAAGATGGCAGGCGTTGACATGTCCCAGCCCGAGCCCATCAAGCACGCCGCTGCTTATGTAGGCTCACTCATTGATGAGCTGGAGCAGCTCTATTAAAGGATCTCTACTATAATACAGCCAAAATCCCCCCGCATCGAGGCTATGCGGGGGGATTTTGACGTATATCCAGAACCGTACTGCTGGATCTTCATCTTCAAGTACAAAAATATGTTGTTCGTTGCAGAATGATACGTTGTTATGAACTGCTGCTTGCAGATACAAATTGAAACATGCCGACCAAGAACAACAGCAAGAACACGCTGATCACGACAAGTATGACGACAAGTATGATGTTGCGGAGAAGCTTTGACCCGTCCGACTGATGTTCGAGCTGCTCTTCGATTTCAGCTAATCGTTCTCTCAGCTCCCGGATCTCATCCTCTTGTTTCATAAACAGCCTCCTTTGGCATTAGAACATGCTAACTTTTCCGCTATATAGTTTATTTTAACATTAAAGGTTGGGAGTGGCTATTAGCAGGAGGGGCTTATCCCGTTTAAGGAGAGAAGATGTACTATCTCAAGAAAGTTCTCAATGCATCATGGTTACTTTTGACAAAGCTTGGAACAGCATGGCAAAATGTTTATATATAATATGGGGAATTGTGGAAAACAGGGGGTGCCGTATGTCAGTGGCAGCAGAGAGCGATCAGGAATGGGTGCGTGAGATCGGACAGCGGGAGCTGTTTTTTCTAATAAATATGGTGGAGCATGGTGGGATAGCCGGATTTAGAGATCCGTATCCCGGTTACTTGCTTGATGAGCTTGAGGAAGAATGGGACAAGACCCGGCAGCAGCTGCAAGAGCGCGGGCTCCTTTCCGCGGGCAGGTCAGATCTGTTGATTGAACCTGTGTTAGAGGCTTGCTTGGCGGTGCTGGACAGTCCTTATGCGGTACGTCTGGAGTTGAAAAAAAGCGGGGAGTCCATCTACGATGCTTACCTTCATTTTTTGCCGCAGATGGTGGTCGAACGAGTGCAGACCGTAAATGGCGATGAGGAAGGGAACTCTATGGTTCGGCTGAGCGCTATTGCGAACCTGGAGCTGTCCTTGCCGCTGATTGAGCAAGTGTTTCCGGTTGAAGCCGCGGCACAAGGAGTGATCAAGCAGCCGTTTACGCTTCCGGTTGAGGCTTATGACATTTTGCTGAGCGGCAGTGATCAGGAGAAGGCGAGAACCTTGTCCACGAGGCTGAGTCCGGAGCAGGAGAGCCTGAAGGCTCTCATGAAGCAGGCTGAATTTCACGGGAGAATGTCCTTGATGCAGCGCAGCGGACCGGTGTGGCGCCAGCAGATCATTACCTGCGGTATAGGAGTGGACGGCGGCTGGATCGCTAGGCGTGACGAGGAGCAGGGCGTGCGGGTGGAGAATTATCGGCGCAAAAAACTAGGTTTAGCGGTGAAAACTCTGGTTCAGGATATGCTTGCATTACCCAAAACGAACTTCGGAGGTGAGGCGCATGACGAAGATCAAGATTAATCCGGAGCAGCTGGATGAGGCGGCTGCCCGCTTCTTAGCGTGCAGTCAGAGCAATCTCGATATGGCTGTGGAGCTCAAAGCAATAATCGATGGGATGTCCGGCGAATGGGAGGGCGTCACGCGAGAACGATTTTATCAATCCTACACGGGCTCGCATGAACAGCTGCAAAGTGTGTCCGAGACGCTGAAGATGATCGGAGAAGAGCTGAAGGCGATTTCGGGAAGGTTCCGGAGTGCGGATGAGAGCTCCTAGCAGACAGAGTTGGAAAGGGGAGGACCTATTTGTCGAGAATCATAGCGGACATTGCGGCACTGGAACGGGCGGCGTCCCATTTTGCGGCAGCGGGTCAGCAGCTTGGGCAGATTGCCGGGGAGCCGCAGAAACGAAAAGCCTCCATAGAATGGTCGGGCCGGGCTGAACAGAAATATTCAGTCGCATGGAATGAGAGTGAACGTACCTTACATCGCTTGACAGCACTAGCTTCGCAGATGGCGTCACAGTGCCAAGGTGTAGCCGAAGCGCTGCGCCGGGCCGATGAAGAGGAACGGAGAAGAGAACGCGAAGGGCGGTAAGCTGCACTTGGCGAGAAGTGAGGGAGGAGAGGGACGCTTGCGTATCATTGTGGATCCGGGAGAACTGGCAGACCTGCGGAACAAGATGAAAAATGCATCCCAGGATATCGAGCGCCTGGGCCGTGCGCTGGAGAGTACCTGGCGCAGTGTGGATTATGAAGGCTCGCAGCGGGGATCATTGGATGCGGCCTGGGCGGAAATGGCGGGGCTGTTCGGCAAGCTGGCTCAGCAGTATGAGGAGATGGCGGCATTTTTAAATAAGAAAAGCGAGGGATTTGCCGAGGCTGACGGGCAGGAAACCGGCTTCTCGGCCGGAAAGCTCCTGAAGTGGGCAGCCGTGGTCCTGGGAACGACGCTGGATTTTGTCCCCGTCGTCGGCAATGTCAAAGGCATTGTGGATGCGGCGGTGGGATATGATGTCTTTACCAAAGAAAAGCTGACGAACGTAGAGCGTGTCCTCAGTATGCTGGGACCGGCAGGCAAGACGGTGAAGAAGGGCTCTCAGCTGATTGGAATGATTGATGATGCAGCGAGCGTCTCCAAACAAGGAGAACGCGCGTCTGACGCTGCGCGCGCCGTCGACCGTGCCGGTGACTCAGCCAAGGCGGCGGACAACGCGGGTAATGCGGCCAAGACAGCAGATCAGGCCGGGGATGCGGCGAAGGCGGCCGATCAAGCAGGGGATGGAGGTACAGCAGTCGATCGTGCAGGCGATGCCGCCAATAGCGGCAAAGATGCTGCTGCGTCAGGACCGACCGTGAATGCTGCGCCGGGAGCTGCGAGGCATGGGGATGAGGCTGCAGCGGCAGCGGAGAACACTGCAAGACAAGTGGACGAAGCTGCCACAGGTACAGCGGGCTTGGCAGCCGCGGGAGGTGCCGGCGCAGCAGCAGGCATTGGAATGGCACGAACCCCGTATTCCGGCGTGTCTGCTGGCAGCCGGATCCAGAAGAAGGACGGCGTTAATCCGCGTTCCACAGCAGGGGACCCTGTCGATACCTCTACTGGAGCCCAGATTATTGAGCATCCGCTGCTGCATCTCAAGGGCGCCGAGGACCTGACATTCTCGATTTCCTATCATTCTCTGCTTAACGGCAGTGGAGCTTTGGGCCTGGATTGGAGCCATAACTACGAAATTCGTCTGGAACAGCCTGCTGAAGGCACATTAGAGGTTTGGTGGAGCAGCTTCCGCAGCAACACCTATCAGCGGGGAGAAGACGGCATATTCCGAAGCAGGGATGTGGATGTGCTTCATGACCGGATTATCCGGGCGGATGGAGGCTATCGTCTCGTCAGGAAGGATCAAAAAGTCCTGTTATTTAGTGCTGAGGGCCAGCTGAAGGAGATCCGGAATCCGGCAGGCCAGATACAGCGATTGTCTTTTGATACACAGGGCCGTTTGCTTGAAATCAAGGATGCCTTGAGCGGCAGATCATTTCAATTATCTTATAGTGAAACAGGATTACTTCAATCTGTTGTCGATCCGCTGGGTTATACCGCGTTCTTTCTCTACACAGCAGGACGGCTTACAGATATCACGCCCCCGGATCACAGCCTGATCAGCTGTGCATACACACCCGAAGGACGTTTATCCTCGATGCGAAGCGGAGAGGGCATCGTTTATTTTGTGAACGAATATGACGATGAAGGACGTGTGGCCCGCCAGAAGGATGCGCTGGGACAATGGTGTTCTTTTGACTATGACGAGGAGAGCCATCCGGGTTGGATCATCACGACCTTTACGAACCGGGAAGGCGCAACCCGGGTGTTTACCCACGACGACCGGTACCGCCTGATTGCACTGCAGGATGAGCTGGGACATGTCACTCGGTATGAATATAATGAGCAGGGGCTCTGCACTTTGGAGGTGGAGCCGGACGGCAAAGAGAGCATCTATGTGTACGATGAAAAGGGACGGCTTACGGAACGACGCATGAATGGACAGCTTCGCGACCTTTACCGGTATAATGAATTCGGTTCCTTGATTTCTTACATTGACGGTGAAGGAAACGCCATTGATTTCGAGTATGATGAGCATCACCGCCCAGTCCTGCGGAAAGACTCCGAAGACGGCTTCATTCGGATCAGCTATAATGAGCAGGGCCTTATGCAGACGATGGAGGATCAATCCGGGGCAGTGACCCGGTACTCCTATGACGCATTTGGAAACCTGGTGACCGTTACGGATCCGCTTGGATGTGTGACACGCTATGAGTACGATGCTGGAGGACGCATCACCCAGGTGACCGATCCTGCCGGCGGCGTGATCCGTCAAGCCTACAATGTCAGCCATCAGGTGGTTTCGGTAACCGATCCGCTGGGTGCCGTCACTACATACGACTATGATAAGGAGGGCGCGCTGCGAAGACAGATCGATCCGCTCGGCCATGCCCGGTTGTACAAGTATAATGCGGCAGGAAACCTGATCGAAGAACAAGATGAGCTTGGGCGTACGGTTCGTTATCGGTACGATAATGAAGAGCGCGTCATTCAGGTTGTTCATACGAACGGCGCTTCCACTTGTTATGCGTATGATGGGGCGGGGCGTCTTTTGCAAAGTACCGATCCATCCGGTGTAGTCACCCGTTATCAATATGATGCGGCCGGCCGTGTAACGAAGGTTACGGATGGCGAGGGATATGCCCTGCGCTCTGTGCGATATGACAAGGACGGCAATCCGGCAGCTGTGGTGAACGCGCTGGGGCATGCGGTGAACTACCGTTTTAATCGGCTGGGACAGATTCTAGAGAAAGAGAACGCGAAGGGCGATATTACAGCTTATGCGTATGACGGCCTATCACGCCTGGTGCGGGTGAATCAGTGCGGCCAAGAGAGCAGCCGGGCTTTTACCGCAGCAGGACAGCTGGCAGGCTACCGCGATGCGGCCGGAAATGAGACCAAGTTCCGCTACGATATGGCCGGCAGGCCGACAGAGGAGATCACACCGGCAGGCACGCAGCTAACCTATGACTATGATCCACGAGGATTTCTCATCCGCCGCCGCAGTGCGCGCGGTATCGTTACCACCTATACGCCGGATGCGGCCGGAAGGCTGCATAAGCAGCAAGACGGGGCCGGTACGCTGGAACATCAATATGATGCGGCCGGGCGCCTGATCACCATCAGCGAAAGCACAGGAGACGGCACAGCAGCCACGATAGAGAAGCGCACCTACGATTCACTGGGCCGGGTAACTTCTTATACCAATGAACGCGGCCAGACCATCCGTTACGAATATGACGGGCTCGGAAATGTGTCCGTGCTCCACTACCCGGACGGCAAAAAAGTCACGTACCGCTACGATGCAGCGGGGCGGATGACCGAAGTGCGTGACTGGAAGAAGCGGGTGACCGCCTACAGCTATGATGAAAGGGGCCAGCTGGTCCGTACGGACCGGCCGAACGGTACCGCAGAGCTGCGGGCCTACGACAAAGAGGGCCAGTTGATCTCCCTGCTCGACACGGGCGTAAAGGGACGGCTGCTGCAGCAGTACCGTTATTGTTATGACGCCGCAGGGCTTCTGATCAAGGAGAACGAAACCCGGTATGAGTACAATAGCTGGGGAGCACTCACTGCGGCAAACGCCAGCCGGTACACCTACGATGCCTCCGGAAATATGACCTGTATGGAAGAAGGCGATTCCCAGATACGGATGTCCTATGCAGCAGACAACCGCCTGAGAAGTGTGAACGGCGAGGACGTTGCCATGGACGAAGACGGCAACCTTCTCCGAGGGCGGCTGCGCGGACGAAGCCAGGATTTTGTCTACGATGCCCGGGACCGCCTGGTCCAGGCCGGCAGTATTACGTACGGTTATAATGCAGAGAACGAGCGGACCTGGATGAACGTGAAGGG